>JBIIHR010000255.1:0-3202 GCA_044235655.1 Cyanobium sp.
GGCTCTGAAGGCTGGAGCGCCCTGCGTCACACGCTGGCTCTGGTGTTTGGAGTGGGTCTGGTGGTGGCCCTGCTTGGCACGGCGAATGGGTGGCTCACGGCCAGCTGCGCGTTCCCTGGTCGCCGCTGGCTGAGATTGGCCCAGGTGTTGCCCCTGGCCACACCGGCCTATCTGCTGGCCGCCACCTGGATGGATCTCGGGAGTCGCTTTGGCTGGCCCATCCACGGCCTGGGGTGGGCCATTGGGAGCCTGAGCTTGAGCACGTACAGCTACGTGTTCCTGCTGGCCTCCGAGAGCTTCGCGGCCCTGGGCCGTCGGCCCTTGGAGGCCGCCCGCAGCCTGGGGGTGGGACCCTGGGGGGGATTTCAGCGGGTTGCCCTGCCCCTGGCCCTGCCGGCCATCGGCGCCGGGGTGGCCCTCAGCGGCATGGAGGTGGTGAATGAGCTCGGTGCCGTGGAACTGCTTGGTGTCTCCACCCTGTCCACCGCCATCCTGCAACGCTGGCAGGTGGATGGGGAGCCCCAGGCCGCGGCGGGCTTGGCCCTGGTGGCCCTGCTGATGGTGGCGGCTCTGCTGGCGGCGGAGCGCTCCTGGCGCCGCCGGAGCCGCCGCTGGAGCCTGGGAAGCGGCCTGGATCGCGCCCCTGCCTATCGGCTTCGGGGGTGGCGGGCCCTCACAGCCCAGATCCTGGCGCTGCTTCCGCCCCTGCTCACCCTCGGGGTGCCCCTGCTGTGGCTGGCCCTGAGCTTGGACCAGGTGCAGGTGCAGGAGCCCCTGGAGCTCTTCCTGCTCACCAGCCGCAGCCTCGGCCTTGCCCTGGTGGCCGCCACCGCCACCCTGCTGTTGGCCCTGGTGCTCGCCATTGCGCGTCGCTGGTTGCCCGATGCCCCCTGGTCGCCCCTGACCTTCCTGGCGGGCATGGGTTACGCCGTGCCCGGTGCCGTGCTGGCCCTCGGCCTGATGCTTCTGGGTGGAGGAGCAGGTCTGGCGCCGGTGGCCCTGTTGCTGTGGGGTTATGGCGATCGCTTTCTGGCGGTGGCCAAGCAGGGCCTCGATGCGGCCCTTGAACGGGTGCCCCCCAGCCTTGATGAGGCCGCCACCTCCCTGGGCGGCAACTGGTGGGCGGTCCTCCGTCGGGTCCACCTCCCCCTCCTGCGGGGCCCCCTGTTGGTCGGGGCCCTGCTGGTGTTTGTGGATGTGGTGAAGGAATTGCCGCTCACGTTTGCCTTGCGGCCGTTTGATTTCGACACCCTTGCGGTGCGGGTGTATCAATACGCCAGCGATGAGCGGGTGGGAGCGGCCCTGGTGCCGGCCCTTCTGATTCTTGTTCTGGGTTTGGTGTCCGCCCTGGCCCTGGTGCCCAGCCTCCAGCTTGGGGCCAGGGATGAGGCCTAGGGATCGCCCGTGCAGACGGGACAAAGGGCCCGCACATTGAGCACCCCCTCCAACAGTCGGAAGCCATGCTGATGGGCCGCAGCTTCTGCGGCTTCCAGCACAGCCGGGCTCTCAAATTCCTCGATGCGCCCGCAACGCACGCACACCAGATGGTGGTGAAGTCGCTCCTTGTGGCCTGCCAGCTCGAAGCGACGACCCCCTTCCGCCAGCTCCAGTTCCCTGAGAAGCCCCATGGAACTCAGCAGCCGCAGGGTGCGGTAGACCGTCGCCAGCGACACCTGCTCCCCCCGGTCGCGGAGTTTCTGGTGGGCTTCCTCCGCGCTGAGGTGCCGGCCCTCCCCCAGGCGCTCAAACAACCCGAGCATGCGCTCCCGCTGGGGAGTGAGCCGTTGGCCCCGGTCATGGAGGCTGCTGCGCAGGCTCATGGGGCAGGACTCTCCAGGGGGGATATCTTTTCATCCAGATCCACCAGGCCTGCGGCCAGCAGGTCGGCCAGGGTCACCACGATTCGATAGCTCAGGGCGACGGCCAGCACGGGGGGCTCCGGCAGGGCAAGGCCCAGGCGCAGCAGCAGGGTCGCTTCAAACACCCCCAGACCCCCTGGGGCCCCAGGCACCACCAGACCCAGGGTCCAGGCCAGGGCAAAGCCGCTCAGCCAGGTGGTCCAGGGCACCATGGCCTGGAGGTCAAAGGCCCAGACGCAGCAGGCAAATCCGGCAAAGCGAAGCAGCACAAAGGCCAGCTGGATCAGCAACGGTGTCCAGGGATAGGCCCCCACCTGGCCCGCCGATTCCGGATCCGCCTGTGGGCCCGACCCTTCCCCATCCTCCAGCCCCAGCTGGGAGGCCTTGCTGCGCTCCAGCTTCCGCAGCAGGGGATTGAGCCAGCGGGGAACCAGGAGTCCCAGGGGCAGAAGGGCCAGCGCCCCAAGGCCGCTTTGCCATCCCCCCAGGCTCACCAGGGCCAGGGCGGCGGTTGCGGCCAGCAGGGGTTCGATCAACACGGCCAGCAGGGCGGTGGCTGTGGCGACGGGGGCGCCGAGGGCGGCGCTGGGCTGGCGCAGGGCCTGCACCCGGCTGGCCAGATGCCAGATCCCCCCAGGCAGAAACTTGCGCAGGTTGGTGCTGATGTAGAGGCTCACCACGGGGGTGGGGCGGGGGCGCAGACCCAGCCAGCGCAGAATCACCACCCAGGCCAGGCCGCTCACCACCAGGCTCAGCAGACAGCAGCCCACCCCCAGCAGCAGCCAGAGCCAACCCTGGGGATCGAGCTGGTATTGGCGCAGCTGGCGGCTGTGACTCAGCAGGGCCGCCATCACGAACCCGAGGCTCATGAACGTGATCCAGGGCCGCAGGCCCCCAGGAAGGCGCAGGGCTCGGGCTGCTCCTCTGGCGCGCCACTGTTGCAGGGTTTGCCAGAGCTGTTGAGGGGGCCTGGGTAGCCTCTGCAGGATGCTCTGCCATCGCTCCTTCATGGGGCGTCTCCAGGGGGAGCCTCCAGACGGGGGGGTGGGGTCAGCGGTGGATCGGCCATGGAGTCGGTCAGGAGCTGACGCATGTGGTCGAGAGAGACATGGTGCTGACGGGCCAGGTCCGCCAGGTCAGCATGTTCCAGCTTGAAGCGTCGCTGACCCTCGGGAAGGGTGGTCCACTTGCGCCGAACCGGTCCCCAGGATGTCTGGACCTGCTCCTGGGTGCGGGGAAGCCGCCAGCGCTGCTGCAGATCTTCCCGCAGGCCCAGGGTGGTGCTGTGGCGCCACCAGATCGCCCGGAGGGTTTCTGCCAGATCCGGAGGGGCCAGGGCCGTG
>JBIIHR010000256.1:0-3186 GCA_044235655.1 Cyanobium sp.
GTTTTTCCAGCAGCGTCTCACCGCAAAGATCTGGATTGATCTTTCCAACCAGGTCCATTCGCGGGTGCTGGCGCAGGATTATGAGTACCACCTGTCGAAGAGCACGGCCAAGCTTTCGGCCATGGTGTTGAGTCATGTCAAGAAAACCTCCAACTCCGTCGTCAACCCTTTGCTGCGGATGGTGGGCAGCATCTTTTCCATCATCATGCTGTCGTTCGGCATCCTCTACTTGGGCAAGGGTCTGGCAGCCCTTCTGATTGTTGCCCTGATTACGGCCTATCTCATTGCTTCTTTGTTGATTACACCGTATCTGCGTCATGCCTCCCGTCAGAAAATCAGATTAGAGGCCCGCACCGCCCATATATTGCTCGAATCTCTTGGCTCCATTCGTGATATTCGGCTAAGCAACTCCGAGCGCCACTTCCGGGAGGCGTTTTTGCAGGCTGGTGAAGAGTCAAAACGCTTTGCCTGGGCTTCAGAGCTGTTGCCCGTCGTGCCCCGCATGTTGATCGAGCCTTTTGGGATCACCATCATTTTTGCTGTGGGCGCCGTCCCGGCCTTGTTGAGTGGTGATCGTGAAAAGGTGCTTCAGATCATTCCTTTTCTTGCCACCCTGGCCGTCGCCGCGCTCCGCCTCACCCCTCCCCTCCAGGACTTTTTTGCTTCCCTCACCCAACTGCGAAGCGGCCTTCCCGTGGTGGAGAGCATTCTTGCCCTCCTCGATCTCCCCAGTTCCCGGCCCACCCTGGCCACCCCCGGAGTGCCGTCCCCTGAGGGCATTTTCCCCACCCGTTCGATTCGCCTGCAGAACGTCTGGTACAAGTACCCCACGGGAGATGATTGGGTGCTCCAGGACGTCACGCTGTCCATTCCCGTGGGATCCCGCATTGCCCTGGTGGGAACCACCGGTGGGGGCAAGACGACGACAGCTCATCTGCTGCTGGGTCTGCTGGAGCCCCAGAAAGGTTGCCTCCAATTGGATGGGATCCCTGTGAGTGATCTCGATCTCCCGGCCTGGCAGGCCAGTTGTGCGCAGGTGCCCCAGTTCATCAACCTTCTGGACGCCAGCATCCTGGAAAATGTGGCCTTTGGCCAGTCGGAAGACGAACTCAACCAGGCCGAGGTATGGGAGGCCCTGGATGCGGCCCAGCTCGATGAATTTGTCAGCGAACTCCCTTACGGCCTCCACACTCCGATCGGTGAGAACGGCCTTCAGCTTTCCGGTGGTCAACGCCAGCGTCTTGCCCTCGCCCGAGCTTTCTATCGCCGTGCCCGCTTCCTCCTGCTGGATGAAGCCACCAGTGCTCTGGACAACCGCACGGAGAATGAGGTGATTGAGGCTCTGGAGCTGGTCGGTCGCCGCTGCACCACGGTGGTGATTGCCCACCGTCTCAGTACGGTGAAAAGGTGTGATCGGATCTATGAATTCGAGGGAGGACGGATCAAGGCTTTCGGCACCTTCGAGGAATTGCGCGACCTGTCCGAAAGCTTCCGGGATCTGGCGTCCCTGGAGGCACGATCCGCCAGCTGAGACCCCCTTGCGCCCCTGTCATCCCCCCCGTTCCCGTTCTTGATGTCTGCCGCTCCCCTAACCCTGATTGCTGGTCCCTGTGTGATTGAAAGTGCCGATCTGGTGCTGGATGTGGCCTCTCGCCTGCAGGGCATTGCCGAGCGCCTGGGCATTGATGTCATCTTCAAGGCCAGTTTCGACAAGGCCAATCGCAGCTCCGGGGGCTCTTTCCGGGGGCCGGGCCTGGAGGAAGGGCTGGAGGTGCTCGCTGAGGTCAAGCGCCGCCATGGCCTGCGTCTCCTCACCGACATTCACGAGAGTCAGCAGGCCGAAGCGGTGGCTCCGGTGGTGGACGTGCTGCAGATTCCTGCCTTCCTCTGCCGCCAGACCGATCTGCTTCTGGCCGCAGCGGCTGCGGTCCGCGGCACGGATCGGGTGATCAATGTGAAAAAGGGTCAGTTCCTGGCTCCCTGGGACATGGCTCAGGTGGTGGGGAAATTACGGGAGGCCGGCGTGGAGCACCTTTGGCTCACGGAACGGGGCACCTGCTTCGGCTACAACACCCTCGTGGTGGATTACCGCAGCTTCCCCCAGCTCAAGGCCCTGGGTTGCCCGGTGATCTTTGATGCCACCCATTCGGTTCAACAACCCGGAGGTCGCGGCACCAGCACCGGAGGCCAACGGGAGTTTGTGGCCCCCCTGGCCCGGGCCGCGGTCGCCGTTGGGGTGGATGGGCTGTTCATGGAGGTGCATCCCGATCCGGATCGGGCCCTCAGCGATGGCCCCAACATGGTGCCCCTCCATCGCCTTGAACCCCTCCTGGAGCAGCTCCTGGCGATCCGTGCTCCTTTGGTGGAGAACCCTGAGGCCGTGAGCCACCTCTGAGCGCGGATGCTGCTCACCCTCCACCGACGCTGGCGTCACCACCGGGCCTATCGCCGTTGTCGAGCTCAGCTGCGTCAACTGCGCCTGCTGGTGCTCGATGTGGATGGGGTTCTCACCGACGGCGGCCTGTGGACGACGGAAAGTGGAGAAGTGCTCAAACGCTTTGATGTGCGCGATGGCCTTGGCATCCGCCTGCTGCAGCAGGCGGGATTGGAGGTGGCCTGGCTCAGCGGCGGCAAAAGTGGGGCCACCGAGCAACGGGCCCGGTACCTTGGCATTTCCCATGTGTTGACCGGGGTGCGTGACAAACCTGCCGCCCTGGCGGTGCTCCAGGGGCAGTTGGGGGTGAGCAGGGCGGAAAGCGCTTTTGTGGGCGACGACCTGAATGATTTGGCCGTGCGTCCTGCCATTGGCCTCCTTGTCTGCACCGCTGATGCGGTGGTCCCCCTCCGCCAGCGAGCGGACTGGGTGCTCGATCGCAACGGCGGGGATGGGGCTGTGCGCCGTCTGGCGGAGGAGATTTTGCGAGCCCGGGGGGAGTGGGGCCCCCTGGCGAATCAGGGATGGCGCGACCGCAATGACTGATCGTTTCACCGAGCTGCGGTCCACGTTTCGCGAGCGGCTGCATCGAGGCCTCAGGGCCGGCCGTTTCGGACCCCTGAATCGTCTGGCCAACTGGGATCGCGACCAGTGGCAGTCTCTGGCGGCTTATCGAGGGCTGGTGCACCAGGCCTTTGCGACCCGTCCCCTGGCCCCCCAGATCAGCAGTGATCTCTGGGACAAGGGAGGGT
>JBIIHR010000257.1:0-3175 GCA_044235655.1 Cyanobium sp.
GCAGGGCCATGCGCACATGCAGATCGACCACCGAGGTGAGCAGGCCGGAGAGGCGGGAGGCTCCGTTGAGGTTCATGCCGATCGGCGCCCTGGCGACAGGAGCAGCCCCAGCAGCAGACCCACCCCCGCCGCTACCCCAAGCGCCATCAGGGGGCGCTCCCGCACGGGCTTCTCCAGCTTGGGCCGGAGGGTGCGGTTGAGGTCGTCCAGCAGCTGGTCCAGCTGCTCTTCCAGGGGCTTGAGGGAATCCCCCACCTGCTGGGCCTGGTGGGTGGTGGCCTCAATGAGGTCGAGCAGCTGCTCCTTCACCCGGGGGGTGGCCCCTCCGGTCTGACGGCTGATCACCTCCACGAGCTGGTCAAAGCTGCCGCGGGTGGCCTCCAGTGTGTGGCGCGCCACCTCGGGCCATTCCCTTTGAATGGTGGGCAACAGGGCATCGAATCGCTCCCGGAAGGCGGTCTGCAACACCGGGGGGGTGGTCGACTGGCCGTTGACGCTGGAGGCAGGTCCCTCAAGGGAGGGGCCGGAAGGCTGATCAAAGCTCATGGAAGGAAACAGCGACTTGTAAGGGAAGTGTGGCGACGACTCGGGGGTTTCCTCAAGGTAGGGAAAGTTTTCCTCAACGTAGGGAAAGCCGGCGGGGTTGGCAGCCTGCAAACCTCCGCTACATTTCGCGGGCTTGAGGGTCGAGCCGGTTGGTGTTCATCAAGCAGGTGGAGCTCACCCACTTCAAATCCTTCGGCGGCACCATCAGCATCCCCCTGGAACCGGGGTTCACGGTGGTGACAGGCCCGAATGGTTCGGGCAAGAGCAACATTCTGGATGCGGTGCTCTTTTGCCTGGGCCTGGCCAGCAGCCGGGGCATGCGGGCCGAGCGCCTTCCGGATCTCATCAACAGCGCCATGCTGCGGGCGGGCAAGGCGGCGGAAACGACGGTCACTGTCTATTTCGACCTGAGCGACTGGCAACCCGACGGGGCGGAGGAGGGGCTGGAAGCGCCTCCGGAGGGCCCCTGGATCCGGGCCGGCCAGCAGGAGTGGAGCGTGAGCCGGCGCCTGCGGGTAGCCCCCGGAGGCACCTACAGCAGCAGCTTCAGTGCGGATGGTGTGCCCTGCAATCTGCAGCAGCTCCAGACCCAGCTGCGCCGCCTGCGGGTGGATCCGGAGGGGAGCAACGTGGTGATGCAGGGCGACGTGACCCGCATCGTGTCGATGAGCGCCAAGGAGCGGCGGGGCATCATCGATGAGCTGGCCGGGGTGGCCCTCTTCGATTCCCGCATCGACCAGACCCGGGGCAAGCTCGATGAGGTGCAGGACCGGGTGGAGCGCTGCCGGATCGTGGAGCAGGAGCTGCTGGCCAACCGCCAGAAGCTCGAGAAGGATTGCGCCAAGGCCCGGGCCTATCAGGGGCTGCGCGAGAGGTTCCACGTTGGCCGCCTCCAGGAACAGGTGCTGGCGGTGGAGGAGGCCCGCCAGCTGCAGCGGGAGCTGCTGCAACGGCGCCAGACCCTGCAGGAGCGCCAGGCCACGGAAACCACGGCGGTGGCCCAGGCCGGCGAAGAGATCCAGGAGGCCGCCAAGGCCCTGGAGGTGCTGCAGGCGGAGGTGAAGGCCCTGGGGGAAGACCAGCTGCTGGCGGTGCAGGCGGAACTGGCGGGTCAGGAGGCGGAGGGGCGGGAACTGGCCCGCCAGGCCGAGAAACAGAGCGCGGAAGCCCAGCAGCTGCAGGAGCGGCGCCACGCGCTCACCCGCCAGCGGGGGGATCTGGGCCAGCAGCTGCAGGCGCTTCAGGCCACGGACGGAGAGGACGGGCTGGAGCGGGCGGAAGAGGCCTGTCGGGATGCGGAGGCGGCGGTGGAGCACTCCCGCCGCAAGCTGAAGGAGGTGGCCGGGCGCTCTGGCGACTGGATGGAGGCGCAACGGAAGCGCAGCGAGGAGCGACGGAGCCTGCTGGAGCAGATCACGCCCCTGCAATCGGAATCCCAGCAACTGTCCGAACGGCTGCGCCAGGCGGAGCAACGGCTGGCGGAACTGGACAGCGAACAGCGCCAGGAAGGGGGCCTCTCGGACGAAACGGAAGGCCAGCTGAGCCGCCTCAACGGGGAGCTGGACCAGTTGGAGCAGCAGCTCCGGCAGCAGCAGACCCGGATGCAGGAGCTGGTGGAGAGCCTGGCGCTGCAACAGCGCACCCGCCAGCGGCTGGAGCAGGAGCAAACCCAGCTGGAGCGGGAGATCGCCCGGCTGGAAAGCCGCCGGGAAACCCTGCAGGAAAGCCGGGGCACGGGGGCCCTGCGGATGCTTCTCGAGGCCGGGCTGGAGGGCATCCATGGTCCGGTGGCCCAGTTGGGGGAAGTGGAGGAGCGCCATCGCCTGGCCCTGGAGGTGGCGGCCGGCGCCCGGCTGAGCCAGGTGGTGGTGGAAGACGACAGCATCGCCGCCCGGGCCATCGAGCTGCTCAAGAGCCGCCGGGCCGGCCGGCTCACCTTCCTGCCCCTCAACCGGCTGCGGGCGGGAGGGTCCTCTTCCGGCAGCACCTCGGCAGCCCTGCAGCGGGGCGGCGGGGGCGGGGCCCCCGGGCTGGTGGGTCGGGCCGTGGATCTGGTGCGCCACGAGCCGGTGTACGGGGAGGTGTTCCGCTACGTGTTCGGCGACACCCTGGTGTTCGACAGCCTGGCCCAGGCACGCAGGGAGCTGGGCCGCTGCCGGGCGGTGACCCTGGAGGGGGAGCTGCTCGAGAAGAGCGGAGCCATGACCGGGGGCAGCCTGCAGCAGCGCTCCTCCCAGCTGGGCTTTGGCTCCGCCTCGGAGGGGGATGAGGCCGAGCCCCTGCGGCGGCGCCTGCTGGAGCTGGGAGAGAGCCTGGTGGCCTGCCGGCGGGAGGAGGGCAGCCTCAGCGATGCCCTGGAGGCCCTGCGGCCCCGGTTGCAACAGAGCCAGCAGCGGCAATCGGCCCTGGAGGCGGAGCGCAAGGCGGCTGAACGCAGCCTGGATCCCCACCGCCAGCGCAGCGCCCAGCTGGGACAACGGCGCACGGATCTGGGCCAGGCCCTGGCCAGCGATGGCGCCCGGGCGGAGGAGATCGGCCGCCTGCTGGCCCCCCTGCAGGAGCGGTTGGCCGTGCTGGATCAGGCGGAAGCCGCCGCCGCCGGTGAGGGGGAACCCAGCCTGTGGCAGGG
>JBIIHR010000258.1:0-3173 GCA_044235655.1 Cyanobium sp.
TGATCGGTGGCCGTCGCTTTGGAAGCCGGTTGATGACGGGAACCGGGAAGTACCCCTCCCTGGAGGTCATGCAGGCCAGCCTGGAGGCCAGCGGGTGCGCCATCGTCACGGTGGCCGTTCGCCGTGTGCAAACCCAGGCGGAGGGCCATCAGGGCCTCATGGAGGCGATCGATTGGGGGCGCATCTGGATGCTGCCGAACACCGCCGGCTGTGCCACCGCCGAGGAGGCCATCCGGGTGGCCCGTCTGGGCCGGGAGCTGGCGAAGCTGGCTGGCCAGGAAGACAACACCTTCGTGAAGCTGGAGGTGATTCCCGATCCACGCCACCTGCTCCCCGATCCCTTCGGCACCCTGGAAGCAGCTGAGCAACTGGTGCGAGAAGGCTTCACCGTGCTCCCCTACATCAATGCCGATCCCCTGCTGGCCAAACGGCTGGAGGACGTGGGATGTGCCACCGTTATGCCCTTGGGATCCCCGATTGGCTCGGCCCAGGGGATTCGCAATGCTGCCAACATCGCCCTGATCATCGAGAACGCCACCGTTCCCGTGGTGGTGGATGCCGGAATCGGTGTGCCCAGCGAGGCCGCAGAAGCCATGGAGATGGGTGCGGACGCGATCCTCGTCAACAGTGCCATCGCCCTGGCGGGGGATCCGGCGTCCATGGCCCAGGCCATGGCCCTGGCCACGAGCGCAGGGCGCATGGCCCACCTGGCCGGACGGTTGCCCATGCGCCCGGAGGCGAGCCCGAGTTCGCCGGCCCAGGGCCGGGTGGGCACCTAGGGGGCACTCCCTGCACGCTTCCACTGTGACGAACCGTGCAGGGCTGCGGACGGCAGAGGAGACCCCCCATAGGGTTTCTCAAATTTCACCCTTCCCCCATGCAGGTCACCCAGGAAGATGGCGGCAAGCTCAACGCCTTTGCCAATGAGCCTCGCATGGTGGTCATGGAGCCAGGGGAAGCCCCTCGCTCCAATCGCCTCCTGCTCATCGGAGGCGGTGTGCTGGTGCTGGTGCTGATGGCGGTGGCCAGCCGCATCAGCTGAAGGTCGTTGGATCCGCCGAAGGCCTGTAGTAGCTTGCTGCGTTAAGCAACCGCGCATTCAGGAGTCTCGAGGTGAAGGTCCTTGTTCTCGGCGGCGACGGTTTCTGCGGCTGGCCCTGCGCGGTGAATCTGGCCGATGTCGGCCACGACGTGGTCATCGTGGACAACCTCAGCCGTCGCAAAATTGACATTGATCTCGGCGTTGAGTCGTTGACTCCGATCGCCGGCATCCGGGAGAGGCTGACGGCCTGGGAACAGGTGGGAGGGAGGCCGATTCGGTTTGCCCATCTCGATATCGCAAAGAACTATGAACAGCTGCTGGAGCTGCTGCGCCAGGAGCGGCCCGAAGCCGTTGTGCACTTCGCCGAGCAACGGGCCGCGCCCTACTCCATGAAATCCAGCGCCACGAAGCGCTACACCGTGGATAACAACGTGAATGGCACGCACAACCTGCTGGCGGCCATCGTGGAGAGCGGACAGGACATCCACATCGTCCACCTGGGGACGATGGGGGTTTACGGCTACGGATCCCATCGCGGAGCCACGATTCCCGAGGGCTACCTCACGGTGGAGGTGCCCCAGCCGGATGGAAGCCGATTCACCGAGAAGATCCTGCACCCAGCCAATCCGGGCAGCGTCTATCACATGACAAAGACGCTCGATCAATTGCTGTTTTTTTATTACAACAAGAACGACAACATCCGCATCACGGATCTTCACCAGGGGATTGTCTGGGGAACCAACACCGCCCTGACCGAAAAGGATCCCCGGCTCACCAACCGATTTGATTACGATGGGGACTACGGCACGGTGTTGAACCGTTTCCTCATGCAGGCCGCCATTGGCTATCCCTTGACTGTGCACGGAACAGGGGGGCAGACCCGGGCCTTCATTCACATCCGCGACTCCGTTCGCTGTGTGCAGCTCGCCCTGGAGCACCCGCCAACCCACAGCGAGCGGGTGAAGATTTTCAATCAGATGACCGAAAGCCATCGCGTGGCCGACCTGGCCGAAAAGGTGGCTGCCCTCACCGGAGCGGAGGTGAATTATCTCTCCAATCCACGCAATGAGGCTATCGAGAACGACCTGATCGTGGACAACCGCTGCTTCATAGAACTGGGCCTCAAACCCACCACCCTCGATGACGGCCTCCTCACGGAAGTGGTGGATGTGGCGCGCCGCTGGGCCGATCGATGCGATCGCTCCCGCATCCCCTGCCTCTCCGCTTGGACGCGCCGTCAGGCTGCAGCCATCGGATCTCCAGCCTGAATGGCCCGTCTGTGAAGATCGTCTTTTTCACGGAGACCTTCCTCCCCAAGGTTGATGGGATTGTCACCCGGCTCACCAAAACGGTGCAGCACCTGGTGGCGGGTGGGGATGAGGTGCTGATTTTCTGCCCCGAAGGCGCTCCAGAGGAGTTCATGGGGGCCAAGGTGGTGGGGGTGCCGGCCATGCCGCTCCCCCTCTACCCCGAGCTCAAGCTGGCCCTACCCAGGCCTGCGGTCTCCGATGCACTCGACCGGTTTGCCCCGGATCTGGTGCACGTGGTGAATCCGGCCGTGCTCGGGCTGGGTGGCATCTGGCTGGCCCGATCCCGGGGCCTGCCCCTGGTGGCCAGCTACCACACCCACCTGCCCAAATACCTGGAGCACTACGGCATGGGCATGCTGGAGCCCCTGCTCTGGGAACTGCTCAAGACGGCCCACAACCAGGCCCAGCTCAACCTTTGCACCTCCACGGCCATGGTGACGGAACTGGCCTCCAAGGGAATCCAGCACACCGCGCTCTGGCAACGGGGTGTGGACACGGAACTCTTCAAGCCATCTTCTCGTTCGGAAGCCATGCGGGCCCGGCTGCACGGACAGCACACCGATACGGGCAATCTCCTCCTCTACATCGGGCGCCTTTCGGCGGAAAAGCAGATCGAACGGATCCGTCCCGTGCTCGATGCCCTCCCCCAGACCCGCCTGGCCCTGGTGGGGGACGGTCCCTACCGCCCCCAGTTGGAACGGCTCTTCGAGGGTACAGCCACCACCTTTGTGGGCTACCTGGCGGGCGAGGATCTGGCCTCCGCCTACGCCAGCGGAGATGCCTTCCTCTTCCCCTCCTCCACGGAAACCCTTGGGCTGGTC
>JBIIHR010000259.1:0-3146 GCA_044235655.1 Cyanobium sp.
ATGGCGCGGCGGCGTGCCCGGTTGGCCTCCAGCACGGCCAGTTGTTCTGCCACCGCCGGGTCGGTATCGAGGCCGGCCAGCTCAGCTGAGGGGATCAGCGGCAGGGTGAGGTGCGCCATCAGCTCCTGACGCCCGCTTGTGCCGGGGGCATCCCAGGCGAGGCGCACGCTGGCGATCTCCTGGTTGGGAGCCCAGGCGGGTAGCTGGAGCCGCAACCCCACGTTCAGCTCCTGGCCTGCGCGAAGGTTTGGCAGCTGGTAGTTGCCCCGCCCGGTGGCCTCCAGATCGTTGAGCAGATCGAGCAGCTCCACGCCGTTCTTGGGACGGATGCCGATGCTCACGCGTTTGCCAAGCGTGCTCGCCAAGCCCTGGAGTTCGGAGGCGTAGAGATCGGCGAGTTGAGCGGGGCTCTCGATGAAGGCCAGGGTGCCATCGCCGGCACTGGCGATCGATCCCATCAGGTCCTCGTCAAAGCCATCCCCCAACCCGAAGGAGCTGGTGCTGATGCCGCGGGCGGTGAGCCCCGCCACCTTGGCGGCGATCGCCTTCTGATTGGTGAGGCCCTGGTTGGCCTGACCATCGGAGAGCAGCAGCACCCGATTCAGACCAGCGGGATCGAGGTGGTTCGCCACCTGGGTGGCGCCGGCCAACCACCCATCGAAGAGCGCCGTGGAGCCGCCGCTGTGGATCGTGTTGATCGCCGCGATCAAGAGCTGGGGATCGGATACGGGGGTGGATGGCACCACCACCTGCACCTCATCATCGAAAGCCACGATCGCCAACCGATCGCGGGCGGTGAGTTCACCGGCGAGGAAGCGGGCAGCCTTGCGGGCATTGCTGAGCTTGCGGCCGCTCATGGAGCCGGAGCGATCGATCACCAGGGCGATGTTCAGGGGCGGCCGGGGCTTGCCCTGTTGCTCCTCGGTCGGTTCTGGAGTGGAGATGGTGATCAGCAGATCGAGCGTGGTGGCGCCATCAGCCGCCACCGCCGGCCGCAGGGGCCGGAAGCGAAGCGTGGGTTGGGTCATGGAAAGGAGTTGGTTGTGGGTCGGTTCAGCCCTGGCGCTCGTCGAGCTGCTCGATCAGGCGGTCGATGAGGCGTTGCAGCCAGGCCAGGCGACGGGTGCCGGCCGGTGGAATCGAGACCGCATCACTGATATGGAGCTCCACCCCTGGCGCCAGGGAAAAGCGATGCCAGCGGCTGGCCGCATCCCGGCTACCGCTGGAGCGGGAGGGGGATCGGGAAGGTGAACGTGATGGGGCTGAGGAGCGGCTTGAGGGGAGGGGAGAACCGAGCAGCGGCAGCAGGGAACTGGATCGCTCAGCGGTGTCGTCGTTACTGGAGAACAGCGCTGGGGTACTGGAAGGGGGCGGGGAGGAAATCAAGGAGGACTTGAGATCACGGAGATAATTGAGAGCCGCATTGCTGTCCTGTGGGGGTGCCTCCCCCTGGGCCTCCAGCTGGGCCAGCTGCTGCTCCAACTCCGGGTCCGGAAGACCGCAGAGGGGAGCAATGGCCGCCAGGCTCAATCCACGCCGGGCCAGGGAGCGGATCAAGAGCAGCTGCAGCAGGTGGCGATGGCCATAGACCGCGCTGCGTCCCTCCTTGCCGGGCCGATCGATCAGGCCCTGGGTGGCATAGAGGCGCACGGTGCGCGGGGAGATCTCCTCATCCAGGCGCCCTCCGGCCACCGCCAACAGCTCCTCGAGCCCGTAGAGGGCACAGGAGCCATCGGCAGAAGCCAGAGAGGACTGGGAGGGATCAGCCATGAACCAATAGTCGCACAGTTGCAGTGCAAGCGTCAACAGGCGGGATCTTGCTGGGGTGGCGAAGGGTCCGAGTTCAAGCGGCGGCTCTTAAGGCGGCTATGCCAACGCAAGAAGCAAGGAGTCGCTTCGTCCTTGTGTCGCTGATGATGCTGATCCTCCAGCTGATCCTTTGAGCAAGAAATGAGCTTTTTCTCGTTTATTCAGCAAGGCTCCATCGAAAAATGTCACTCCGCTGCACTGGCCTGCCTATCCTCAGACTCAAATGGTCACTTTTCTGAGGATATCAAGCGAGGCATCCTGTCAGAGTGGTGCAATGTCTCAGTCTGCGGGAAATTTAAGAATGTTTTTACTGAATACATGAATGCTTAATGAAGTCAATAAACAGGGACTATTCCGAGGATCTGCCCCGCCGAATCAACGGGCAGGCTGACAGATCCCATTCGCGCATTTTTGACAGGCGGGATCACCCCCCCAACAATCGCTCGACTTGGAACATGGCATGGCGCACCCACTGTTACCCGTTGCAACAGCACCTTGTGACTGATGAACTGCTCCTTGCGTGGTTCCATCAGCTTTAGATTGTCCAGCACATTGGGCCAGCACAGACTCTCCATAAAGGAGTCCGCTGGCGAAGGCAATCACGACAAGCCTCAACATTTTATGGGTCATGTGCTTTGGCTTGACTTGGTTTACCTACACACCCTAATCAGCGGCAAATGATTGGCAAGGAGTTTTCCCGAGGTAATTCAAAGCAAACCGGCAACAGTGTCGGCCCAACCACTTAGGAGCCATGTCCTGGCCACGACCACTCGCCAGCCTGCAGGCTGATATCTGCAGCCCTGGCCAGCTCCTGATGCCTGGGGAGCGGTAGATCCAGGTCTTCGCTGCCGGGGAGGGCGAGAAGGTCGATGATCGAGGCCTGTTGTCCCGTCAGCCTGGCCGCAATGATTGCAGGCGGCAGGGGAAGGTGGCCAGGGCCGGCTCGAGGCTCACCAGCTGCAGGCCCTCCAATTCCGCTTGGGCCGCCAGAAGCCGATCGAAGGGATCCCGGTGGGCCTGCGGGTAGCCACCGGCGTGGACGCCATGACGCAACTGCACGGCCAACGGTTGAAAATCCTGGTTTTGCAGGAGGGATGGGGCCATCAAACGGGCAAAGGAGCGTCAAAAGCATCGAGCTCCTCAGGGGGCAGGGGAGCCAGCAGCTCTTCGGTGGAGGGCAGCTGGAGGAGCCCACGCAGAACTCCGGGCTGGCGGCGGGGCTGAGCGGGCTCTAGGGGCACCAGCCGCGCCCAGGGCTTGCCGTCCTTGGCCACCAGAATCGTCTCGCCGGCATGGGCGGCATCGATCAGCCTGGAGAAATGGGTTTTGGCCTCGTG
>JBIIHR010000260.1:0-3142 GCA_044235655.1 Cyanobium sp.
GCAAGTTCAATGATCTCATCGATATTTCTGAAACTTGCCCCCATCACTTCTGTTTTGTAGCCATAGGTCTTGTAGTAGTTGAAGATCCTCGTCACAGACAGCACCCCAGGATCTTCAGGACCGGGATAACTTTCGCGTCCGGTGGCAGCCTTATACCAATCCAATATGCGGCCAACAAAGGGGGAGATCAGGGTTACTCCAGCTTCTGCACAGGCCACGGCCTGGGCAAAACCAAATAAAAGGGTGAGATTGCAGTGGATTCCCTCCTGTTCCAGCTTTTCGGCGGCCCGGATGCCCTCCCAGGTGGAAGCAATCTTGATCAGCACGCGCTCCCTGTTGACCCCAGCCTGTTCGTAGAGACCAATCAGTTTCCGCGCTTTTTCAATCGTTGCATCCGTGTTGTAACTGAGCCTGGCATCCACCTCTGTGGACACCCGACCGGGCACGATGCGCAGGATTTCCTTGCCGAAGGTGACGCTGATCTCGTCGAGGGCTTCAGCGACCACGTCTTCCACCGGGGCACTCTCACCGATCACAGCCCTGGACTCTGTCAGGGAACGGTCAATGAGATTTTGGTAAGTGGGAATCTGGGCAGCGGCAAGAATCAGGGATGGATTGGTGGTGGCGTCCCGGGGAGTGAACTGGCGGATGGCCTCGATGTCGCCAGTGTCGGCCACGACCACAGTCATGGTGGCCAGTTGTTCCAGCAGGTTGGTCATGCGATGCAGCGGCCTGAAAACCTTCTTTTCACGCTAACGGTGGCACCAGACCCAGCCCAGCCACGATGGCTTGGCTTGTGGGAATCCATACAAGCCGGGAGGCTGGCTTCAGGGCTGGCTCCGCACGAGCTGAGGTTTTGGGTTGATCTTTTCGGGCCGTGAGGGTGGGATCTTCTCGAGCACGAGGAGGGCTTCCACAATCTGGCGTGCCACCGGCAATGCCACGGTGGATCCATAAGCGTTACCTCCCTGCGGTTCATCCATCACCACCAGCACGACATAGCGGGGGTTCTCCACCGGAAGGATGGCCACGAAACTTGTGATCCTTGCTCCAGGGATGTAAACACCGTTTTCCGCCTTCTGTGCCGTGCCCGTTTTCCCACCGATTCGGTAGCCGGGGATCTTGATCCCTTTGCCGGTGCCTTTGTCCACAACGGTTTCCATCCAATTCACCACCTGTTGGGTGACCTTGGGATCCAGAAGCTGAACACCTCTCTGGGTGGCCCGGGAGGCAAGACCCTCCCCAGATCGCAGACCACGGGTGATATGGGGGCTCACCAATCGCCCTCCATTGGCCAACATTCCTTGCAGTTGCAGGAGCTTCAGGGGGGTGAGGGAGAACCCTTGTCCGAAGGAAGCGGTGGCTGGCTCGATGGCTCCTGAGATGAATTCTTCCCTGGATTTCAACTGGCCGGCCACGGCGCCTGGTAAGTCGGTGTCTGGCACATCGTTGATGCCGATGGTTTTGAGCCACTTCCAGAAGGTTTCCCGCTTCAGATGGCGCATGGCATCCACCATTCCTACGTTGCTGGAGACCTGAAGAACCGTCGGGAAATCGATGATGCCATTTGCTCGCCGATCGGCGTTGAAGATAGGCCAGCCGCCGATGGTGAGTTGGCCGCTGTCATTCACCGTGCCCTTTGGATCGATGGCTTTTTCTTGTAAGGCAATGGCCAGGTTGATGGGTTTGAAGGTGGACCCGGGTTCGTAGAGATCCTGAACGGACCATTCCCTGAAGGAGCCAGGGTTGAAATCCCAATAGCGATTGGGGTCATAGGTGGGAGTGGAGGCGAGGGCCAGCAGCTCGCCCGTATGGGCATCCATCACCAAGGCCACACCCCGTTTGGCATTCCACTTCTTCATCTGTTTACCAACGGCCTGCTGGGCTACCTGCTGCAAGCGGGAATCCAGGGTGAGTTGGAGCCGAAGGTCGTCCCCGTAGAGGGATCCGGCCTGCAGGCCATCGGGGAGGGGGGTACCGTCTCCCCCTCGGCGCATGCTGAACGTGCTTTCCTGGCGCTTCAGATCGTGATCGCGACTTTGTTCCAATCCGGCCTGAGGCACCCGATCCAGGTTCAAAAAACCCACCACATTCGAAAAAAGGGTGCCCTGTGGGTAAATGCGTTGGGGATAGGCCTCCAGATCAAGGCCGCTGATTTGAAGCCGCCGCACTTGTTCGGCGGTTTCTGGATCCAGATTGGTGGCCAGCTTGACTCCGCTCTTCCTGTTGCCCATGTTCCGGAGGAGATCCGCTTGGGGCCGAGCCAAAACCTCCGCGAGTTTGGCTGTCACCTCCTGGGTGCTGCGTCGGGTGTCCGCGTCGTCTCCAAAAAAACTGAAATATTTCGGATGGGCCCAGAGAGTGAATCGCTCTTCATCGATCGCCACCATCCGTCCCGCCCGATCCACGATGGTGCGCCGCTTGCCCAGGGGTTTGACGGCCTGGGTCTGGATCTCCCGAGCTTTCTCCTGCAGCGCTTCCCCTTGCACCACCTGCAGCCAGACAAGACGCATGGCCAGACCTCCAAGGGCCAGACACAGCAGGCCATAGACCCACAACAAGCGCTTGGAAGGGGATTGCAAGGGAATGATGTTGCGCCCATGGCCCCTCGGCCGACCATTGCCCGCGCCCAACCTGCGTTCCGAAGTCCAAGGACGCCCGTTGGGGGGATGGCGGGTGGTGGGTTGCTCCATCAATAACCTGCTGGTAGGGAGGGGCGGATTTTTCCGGACGATGAACTTCCGATGGCGAAACCGGCCAGAACAGGGAACGTTGCTTTTGTCACCCCTGGCTGTTTCGGGGCAGGGAGGTGAACCAGATTTTCACTGCTAGTGGGGAGCAATTGGCCCGGTCGACCCATGGTGCGGATGTGATGCTGCTCCAGCACCGCGGCCGATTCGTGCAGTCGATGCTCGAGCACCTTGGTGGCCTCCAGCTCGGCAAAGTTCTTGGACCATTGATTTTGCCAGTGCAGCGTTAAGGCGCTCAGTCCCACCAAGGAGAAACCCAAGCCCATGAGCGCTCCCGAGGACACCCTGTGAAGGCTGGCCAGGAGAGGAGATTGTCGCTCCACTTTGCGGCCGCTCAGGGAACCCTGGATCAACTGCAACGACCGTTCCCCGATCCGGGAGGAGTTGGGGGG
>JBIIHR010000261.1:0-3141 GCA_044235655.1 Cyanobium sp.
ACCTATCTCTCCGTGGACGGAGGCATGAGCGACAACCCCCGGCCGATCACCTACAACTCCTCCTACACAGCCCTGCTGGCGGATCACCCCCTGCCTGGATCGGAAACGGAGCAGGTGTCTGTCACCCTGGCGGGAAAACACTGCGAATCCGGGGATGTGCTTCTCCCCCATCTGACCTTGCCCCAACCCCGCCAAGGCGATGTGATCGCAGTGCTGAGCACGGGCGCCTACAACGCCTCGATGGGCTCCAACTACAACCGAATCCCCAAGCCCGCCACCATTCTTGTGCATGAGGGAAGGGCCGAGCTGGTGCAACGGAGAGAGGAGCCGGACGACCTACTGCGCTACGACCTCCTGCCAGAAAGGCTGCGCTGAGATATGTTTGAAGTGTTGCTTTCTACCCATTTCTCATCCCTTTTTCACGTTTATGTGAAGGGAAAGAGTGATGGATTCGTTAGCGACAAGCTCCGGTGATCTGACAGGGCCGTGCAGTTTTGGGTTGATCACAGGGATCTTGTTCTCTTCCTCCTGGATCTCCTTTTCGCCTCCCTTCTCGGCGTGTTGCTGCTGGGCCGCCTGAAGGACAGCCGCACCTTGTGGCTGCTGCGCGGGTATCTGCTGCTGGTGTCCCTGGCCTGGTTCGTGCAGCGGTTTGTGCCCCTGCCCCTCACCACCAAACTGGTGGATGCCCTGGTGCTGGCCTGCAGCCTGGCCCTGGCCATCCTCTGGCAGGGAGAGCTCAGGAGGCTCATGGAACTGCTGGGCACCGGGGATCTGGGGGTGCTGTTCGCCGATCGCAGCCGCAACCAACTGGTGAGCGGCTCCGTGGCCGTGCTCACGGAGGCGGCGGGCCGACTCTCCCAGGCACGGCGGGGCGCCCTGATCGTGCTGGATCTGGGAAGCGACCTGCGGCCGGAAGACTTTCTCAACCCGGGGATCCATGTGGATGCCCGCCTCACGGTGGAACTGCTGATGAACGTGTTTGCCAGCGACACCCCGCTCCATGACGGCGCCGTGCTGGTGCAGAACAACCGCATCCTCTCGGCCGGTGTGATTCTTCCCCTCTCGCGCCAGGGGCTCTACCGCTATGGCACGCGCCACCTGGCCGCCCTGGGGCTCACGGAGCGCCACGATCGCTGCCTCTGCGTGGTGGTGTCCGAGGAAACGGGCACCCTGTCCCTGGCCCGCCAGGGACGGCTGGAACGGCCCATTACCAGCAGTCGCCTCCACGATCTGCTCACGGATGCCCTGGCATCGGGGCCAGCAGGTCGTAGCGTGGTTGGGGTTCAGCCGGAATCACGCGGATGAGTCGCGCCCTGGCGACCACCTTCAAACCAGGTCCCCGGGCACTCCCTGCTGGTCTGGATCCCTTGCGGATGCCCCGCCACGTGGCGGTGATCATGGACGGCAACGGCCGCTGGGCCCGCCAGCGGGGCCTTCCACGAATGATGGGTCATCGGGCCGGAGTGGAGGCCCTCAAGCGCACCTTGCGCCTCTGCAGTGATTGGGGGGTGGGATCCCTCACCGCCTATGCCTTTTCCACCGAAAACTGGAGCCGGCCCGGGGAAGAGGTGTCATTTCTGATGACCCTGTTCGAGAGGGTGTTGGCCCGGGAGCTCGAGGGGCTGGAACGCGAACAGGTGAGGATTCGATTCCTTGGTGAACTGGAGGAGCTGCCCCAGGGTCTGCAAGACCTGATCGGCGATGCCACCAGCCGCACGGCTGGCAACAACGGCATTCGCTTCAATGTGTGCACCAACTACGGCAGCCGCCGGGAGATGGTGCGTGCCGCCCAGAAGCTCGCCACCCTGGTGGCCTCCGGTGAGCTCAAGCCCCAGGAGATCACGGAGGCCACCTTCGCCGCCCAGCTCCACACCGCCGGGGAGGAGGATCCGGATCTGTTGATCCGCACCAGCGGGGAACAACGCCTGAGCAATTTCCTGCTCTGGCAACTGGCCTACGCGGAGCTCCACCTCACCGACGTGCTCTGGCCCGATTTCGACGCCCAGGCTCTGGAAGGCGCCCTGAGGGATTTCCAAGGCCGCCAACGCCGTTTTGGAGGGGTGGACCCCACGCCATGACCACACGTCACGACTGGACGAGAGAGGAGATTCTGGATCTCCTCCAACGGCCCCTGCTGGATCTCCTCTGGCAGGCCCAGAGTGTGCACCGCACGGCCAACCCCGACCAGGGCGTTCTCCTGGCCTCCCTCCTCAGCGTCAAGACCGGGGGCTGCGAGGAGGACTGCGCCTATTGCCCCCAGTCGATGCATCACAGCGCCGATGTGGCAGGACGGCCGGAGCTGGATGTGGGGGCCGTCCTGGCCCGGGCCCAAGCGGCCAAAGCTGCGGGGGCGCAACGCTTTTGCATGGGCTGGGCCTGGAGGGAGATCCGGGAGGGAGCCCCGTTTGACGCCATGCTGGCCATGGTGCGGGGGGTTCGGGAGCTGGGCATGGAGGCCTGCGTCACGGCTGGGATGGTGACCGACCAGCAGGCGGCCCGCCTGGCGGAGGCGGGGCTCACCGCCTACAACCACAACCTGGACACCTCCCCGGAGCACTACGGGGAGATCATTTCCACACGCACCTACCAGGACCGGCTGGAGACCCTGCAGCGGGTGCGAGGAGCGGGGATCCAGCTCTGCTGCGGCGGCATCCTGGGGATGGGGGAATCCCTGGACGACCGGGCGGCCCTTCTGGAAGTGCTCGCCAGCCTCGATCCCCACCCGGAGAGTGTGCCCATCAATGCGTTAGTGGCCGTGGAGGGCACGCCCCTGGAAGACCTCCCCCCCATCGACCCCCTGGAGCTGGTGCGGATGGTGGCCACCGCCCGGATCCTCATGCCCCACAGCCGGGTGCGGCTGAGTGCGGGGCGGGAGCTCCTCAGCCGGGAAGCCCAGATCCTCTGCCTGCTGGCAGGGGCCGACTCCTTCTTTTACGGCGACACCTTGCTCACCACCTCCAATCCGGCGGTGGAGGCCGACCGGGCACTCCTGGCCGCCGCTGGCCTGGGGATGGGCACCTGACCCCGATGCGGGTGGCCTCCTTTTATGGCTTCGCCCGTCTGGCGCGGGAAGAGCTGGATCCGCTGCGCCAGGGGCTGCTGGATCTGGGCCAGGCCGAAGGCGTGCTGGGCACGGTG
>JBIIHR010000016.1:0-10317 GCA_044235655.1 Cyanobium sp.
CTTCACGCGTGTCCTTGGAGGTGCCCCTGGAGACTGACGATGGGGCACCACCTGCAGCCCGCCCTCGAAAAGTGGTGCAGATCCTGCCACGAAGCACATCCTGTGGATCTGCAATTCAGCCGGTTTGCCACTCGGAAAGATCGTTCAAACGATCGGGTCTGGCAAGCCTGCTGGTGGTAGGCCCTCACTCCTCCAGGTCTTTCCGGCTAGGGGTGCGACTGGGATCGCTGGCAAGGAAGCCAAAGACAAAAATTCCAATGAAAAAGAAAACGACCGAGTAAACCGAGATCTTGAGGGCGAGCATGGGCTCTTCGGCGTATGACAGGGGAGGCCGGCGCGACTGGAACAGGCGTTCCCCGAAGCGGCCGAATCATCTTATGGGGCCCGCCGCGCTATCCACGCTGAGAGGGCCTGCTGAGAGGCTGTTCCTGTCGGGATTGAAATGTTTCCGTCCCTCTGAGGACCCTTCCCCCTGCCCTCACCGCCGATGCCTACCCCGCCGGACGCCGCTGTCGAGAGCCCCCTGGAGCTGCAATCCCTCTGGCGTCGCTCCTTGTCGGATGGAAACACCTGCGCTGCCCTCCACCATCCCTGGGCCGGCCGCCATCGGCCGGACTGGGCGTCCCGGGGGCTGGTGGTCTGGCCCCGGGGAGGGCAATGGTGCCTCCTGCGGCTCCTCCTGAGCCGCCCCGAATCCTGGCGCCAGCTCGGCCCGCAGGGAGTGCGTGCGCGGCTGGCCCTGCGTTGGTGGGCCGAAGCTGCAGAACTCTGGGTGCAGGGGCAGCTGGTGCATCAGGGCGATCTCTTCGACACCAGCTGTCGCTGGTCCCTGCCGGACGCCTGGTGGCAGGGGGACGCCTGGTCGGTGGAGCTGCGCCTTCGCAGCCCGAAGCATGACGATGGAGCCCTTGTGCTCAGCCAGTTGGTGCTGGAGCCCTGCGATCCTGCCGATCCGCAAGGGATCCTGACCCCGACGGTGGCCCAGCTGCAGAGCCTGCGCCGAGAGGCAGGGGCTGCCGTTGGGCTCCCCGACGGGGTGGCCGGCGGCAGTTGGCAGGTGTTGGGCCATGCCCATCTGGATTTGGCCTGGCTCTGGCCCGTCGCCGACACCTGGCAGGCAGCGGAGCGGACGTTCCGCTCCGTTCTCAGCCTGATGGAGCACCAGAGCCAGCTCCATTTTGGACACTCCACTCCCGCTCTCTATGCCTGGCTTCAGGAGCATCGGCCGGCCCTCTATCGGCGGATCCGGGAGGCCATGCGTCAGGGCCGCTGGGAACCGCTCAATGGCCCCTGGGTGGAATGTGACTGTGTTCTGATCGGGACCCTCTCCCTGCTGCGGCAATTTCAGGAGGGCCAGTGGTTCAGCAGGGACGCCTTCCCGGAGTGGACCCACCCCGTGGCCTGGTTGCCCGATAGCTTTGGCTTCAGTGCCGGGCTGCCGCCGGTGGCCGCGGCCACCGGAGTGCGCTGGTTCTGCACCCACAAATTGGCTTGGAATGCCAGCAACCCCTTCCCCCACCGGCTGTTCCGTTGGCGGGGGCGCTGCGGCAGCGAGGTGCTGGCATTGATGAGCGCCCCGATCGGCACGGATGGAGACCCCTTGGCCATGGAGCGCTACCGCCTGGCCTGGCAGAAGGTGACGGGAGTGGGGGACGCCCTCTGGTTGCCCGGGGTCGGTGACCACGGGGGTGGCCCGACCCTGGAGATGCTGGAGCAGCTGGCCCTTTGGCAGGGGCGGGAGGGCGCCGCCCCCCAGCAGCACGGGACCCTCCGTGCCTATCTCTCGCGCCTTGAGCCTCTGGCGCCCACCCTGCCGGTGTGGCGGGATGAGCTCTATCTGGAGTTGCATCGCGGCTGTGCCACGAGCCGGCCGGATCAGAAACGCCATAACCGCTCCCTGGAGCGACTGCTGCGGGAGGCAGACACGGCCATGGCCCTGGTGGCCGCCGCGGGGCGAGGGGATCGTCGGCCCGGCTCACTGAAGCCGGAGGGAACGGATTGGCGCCCTCTTCTCTTCCAGCAGTTCCATGACATCCTTCCCGGCACCTCCATCCCAGAGGTGTTTGAGCAGGCAGAGCCCATCTGGCGGCGGGCCCGCCGCCGCAGTCGACAGCAGAGGGATCAGGCCCTGCTCCAGCTGTTCGCTGGCTCTGCAACCGGACGAGAGAAAAGCGATGGTTGGGTGGCGTGCCAACTGCAGTGCCTCCCCGCCGCTCCTCGCACACTTCGCCTGCCCCAGGGGCCGTGGCGGCTTGAACAGGGCGGGGTCCTGCCCTCCCAGAAGGCCTCTGCGGGCGGCGAATGGGTGCAGCTTCCAGGGGTGGATGGGGTGGCAGCCCTGGCCCTCAGCCGCCGCAATGAGAAGGCTTCTGGCCCCACACCGAGCGTGCCTGTGGCGCACCCTGTGGTCGTTCAGAGACTGGACAGCCGCTCTGGAGCGGGGGTTTGGCGTCTGGACAATGGCCTGGTGGCCCTGACCCTGGGGCCCTCCGGGGTGGAGCAGCTCTGGGATCAGCAGGGCCGGGCCCAGTTGTCCGCGCCCCTGCGGTGGTGCCGCTACGGAGATCGGGGGGAGTTCTGGGACGCCTGGGACCTGGCCGAAAACTATCCGCACCATCCCCTTCCCTGGATCTGGGAGGGGGGGGGCGAATGGCTGGAGCAAGGCCCCCTCTGCGCTCGCCTGGTGTGGCGCGGCCGCTGCGGAGAGAGCGCCGTGCGGCTCGAGGGCGCTCTGCTGGCAGGCTCCCCCTGGTTTGAGCTGGTGTTGCAGGTCGACTGGCGCCAGCGCCATGAGCTGCTGCGGCTCCACGTTCCCCTGGCTTCCCCCATTTGCCGCTGGGCCGCCGATACGCCCGGGGGCGTGATGGAGCGTCCGGCAGACCCTCGCAAACCTCGCGAACAGGCCCGTTGGGAGGTGGCGGCCGTGAGTTGGCTCGCCTCTGTGCGGGGGAGCGGCGGCGATGGCCTGGCGCTCTTGCTGGACGGTCCCCAGGGCGTTTCCGCTGGTGTGGAGGAGCTTGGGGTGTCCCTGTTGCGGGCCCCAACCTGGCCCGATCCCGGGGCAGACCACGGTCTACAGCGGTTGAGGCTCGCCCTGATGCCTGCACCGGCGGGGTGGAGGCGTGCAGCCGTGCCCCAGGAGGCCTGCCGTTTTCGGGATCCCCTCTGGCTCAGGCCGGTGGCCAGGCTGGGGGCGGACTCTCCCATGGACCTCTTTCCCAGCCAGGAGCCGGATGTGCAGCTGATGGGGCTGCAGGCCCGGCCGGGGGGGACGGGTGAGGTGGTGGTCAGTCTCCAGAACCTGGGGCCCTGCCGCAGGCGCGTTCGCCTCGGGGCCCACTGGGAAGTCGTGGGTCAGGTGGACGGATTGCATGTGCCGCTTCCAGCCCTTGGAGGCTTGTCAGCCAACAAATGGTCAGCTCAAAAGGGGGCAACTGAGAATTTGCTGGCTCCATGGAGCCTCAGTTTCTGGGTCCTGCGTCGGCGTCAGTCCTCGTGATCATCAAACGGGTCGGTCAGCTGCTTGGAGGGGGGACCAAAGGCCTGGTAGATCCCGAATCCGGTCAGGGCCAGCAGCACCACCAACACCGTTAGGGCCACGGAAAAAGCCGGTGATGTGCTGCTGAGGGTGGGATCCATCGACGTCTCCTCGAGGGGGCTTGGGGGCAGGGTTGGACGGAAGTTCGTCACAACTCTCGACAGCGCCTCGTGGAGGAGCCGGCAGGACCCTTACAGTAGCCATCACGCTGACCCGTCCGAGAGGATCGAGCCGCCATGGCCCAACGCACCCGACTGGGAGACATCCTGCGCCCCCTGAACTCCGAGTACGGAAAGGTTGTTCCCGGCTGGGGCACCACTCCCGTGATGGGCATTTTCATGCTCCTGTTTCTTGTGTTCCTGCTGGTGATCCTCCAGCTTTACAACAAGTCCCTGCTGCTTGAGGGCATCAACGTCAACTGGAACAGCGCCGCCTGATCCCCTCTGCCCTCCTCCAGGATGAACATCTTTGGCATCGGCCTCCCAGAGATGGCCGTGATCGCAGCCATCGCCTTGCTGGTGTTTGGCCCGAAACGTCTTCCAGAGATGGGAAAAACCCTGGGCCGCACCCTGAAGGGCGTTCAAAGCGCCTCCCAGGAATTCGAGAAGGAATTCCGTTCCGCTCTGCGGACAGAGGAGGACCCCCTCACCCTTACCCCTTCGTCGCCGACGGGTCCAGGGGGGGGCGAAGGCTCCGAACCCCGTGCTGTGGCCACCCCCTCTGAGGAGGTGGCCCCCCCATCCTCTCCACCGCAGGCCTGAGCGGACACCTGGTGGATCTCCAGCTCTTGGTGGGGTTAGGGAATCCAGGACCCCGCTATGCCAATACACGCCACAACGTCGGTTTCCTGGTGCTCGAACGGCTTGCGGCCGCCGGGAACCAGACCTTCCGCCACCAGGGCAAGTTGCATGGCCTCATTGCGGAGCTGGGGGTGGGGCCAGAGCGCATTCGTCTGCTGATGCCCCAAACCTTCATGAACGACAGTGGCCGTTCCGTGCGTGCCGCTCTCGATTGGTTTGGTTTCCGTGCCGATCAGATGCTCGTGATCGTGGATGACATGGACCTCCCTCTGGGGCGCCTTCGCTTGCGGGCCTCCGGAAGTGCGGGGGGGCACAATGGGCTGCGCAGCATCATCCAGCACCTCGGAAGCCAGGATTTTGCACGGCTGCGGATTGGCATCGGTGCCCCGGCCGGCGATCCCCGGGACCGGAAGAGTCAGACGGTGGGCCATGTCCTTGGCCCTTTCTCCGCGGGCGAGCAACCCATCCTCACCCAGGTGATGGAAGAAGTGGCCAGGGGGGTGGAGCTGATCCGCCAACAGGGGCTGGAGCGGGCTGGCAACCGTCTGAACAGTTTCCGTACCCTCCCCGAGGCATCCTGAACCCTTCCCGCCCGTTTGCGCTCTCCAACCTTGAGCCGCCTGCCTTCGACCACTGCCCAACTCAGGGTGTTGCATCACAGCTTCCAGCCCTGTCGCCTGGAGGGGGAGGTGACCGCAGGCGGTTTCCAGTGGACCTTTTGCTGGGCCTTTGATCGGGGGGAACTCACGATTGAACCCTCCCTCGGCAGAGCGTTGATCCAGGATGCTCTGCTGCGTTTTCTGCTGCGCGCCGATTACCAGCTGGAGGCGGGCGGAGACTATGCCTTCACTGTGAGGGCCGCCTTGTGAGGGGGTACCCCAGCCAGCGCTCCAGCAACAGCTGGGCCACGACGTCATCCCAGTCGCGGGGGGGGTGCCTCAGCCCCTCAGGGAGAAGGCGACGCCATCCTTGGGCCGGCTCCAGATCCCAGTAGCGCTGCCTTGCCTCCAATGTGGAGCCCCGCTCGTCGATGGTGTGAAGGGGAAGCTGGCCCGCGAGGCGAGAGCGCCATGCACGGCTGCCCGTGCCATCTCCCATCACCACGGCATGGATCAGTCCCTGCTGCCGCCACTCCAGCAGCCTCACGAAGCAGGTGTCCGGAGGGAGGACGGAAGCCTCCAGGATCACTTGTGCCGCCCCATCGGTGCGCACCAGGCCACATTTGCTTTGACCTGGGTCCAGTCCAGCCAGGGGGCCCGCCGGATCAGCCACGGAGTCGTCCCTCATGGCTTCCAGCGCAATTCGACGGCAATGGGATCCGGGGTGTCTGCATTCGCCAGGGCGACCGCTTCCACCGTGGCCCTCATGCCCTCCGGTCGCTGGCTCAGGGTCAACCCCAGCCTGTTGAAGTCGGCACCATCCACCTGAAGCCCATCCACCAAGGTGCCCTGGCGTTGGGCCTGGGTGAACGCAGCCGCCAGGAGCAGATTGAGCCGGCTGCGCACCTCCTCCGGTGAACGCACATCGCCATCGAGCACGGTGCGCGCCAACACATCTCCGCGGCGCACCACGCTGCGGTTGGGCCTGAGATCAGGGAACGCCAGCACCCGCTGTTCCCCCCGCAGGATGTTGGCCGCCGATCGAATGGTGACCACCCAGACGCCAGGTTTGCGGAGGGCTTGATCCAGGCGCTCGATATCACTGCGGGGGACCAACAGAATCTGACGATCGGCCTTCTGGCCTGGAAGCAGGAGCCGGAAGGCACTGGCATTGGCTTGCTGAAGCAGGGTGTCGATCGCCTGGCGCCCATCCTCCTGGCGCCCTAATTTGACCCTCCCCATGGCCAGGGGTTGGCCACTGGCGATCAGGACATCTCCACGTCTCAGGGCGATCACCTTGCCCTCGAGTTCCTTCAGTTCCTTGGCACTCGCATCGATGCGGTTCTGCACGCCCGCCAGTTGCTTTTCCGTGCGTTGGATCTCCGCATCCCGGCCCCGGACCTCCTTCGTCAAACGGTCCCGTTCGGCTTCCAGTTTGCGGCGCTGATTCTGGAGCGGTTGCAGTACCCGCCGGAGATCCCCCACGCGGCGTTGGGCCTGGGAGAGGGCCTGGGTGACCTTGCGCTCACTGGTGATGGCGGCCTGACGACCTTCGAGGGCACGGTTCCGCTCGATGCGGCTCACCTTCAGGGCCTGCTGATTGGTTTTGAGTTCCTGACGGTTGCGTTCCAAATCGCCTTGGGAGCGCTGCAGGTCGGCCTGACTGCGGGAGAGAGCCTGCCGACCATCCCGCAGGCGCTCCTGTAATTGATCCAGCTCAAACAGACCCACCCTCAGCCGTTCGCTCACCAGGAGCATCAACCCCAGGGAGAGGGCGCTGATCAGACTCCCCGTCAGCGCTGTGATCACCACAGCTGTTTTGCGAGGCCGCAGGTTGAACAGACTGAGTCGGGCCTTGCCGACCTTGCTGCCAAGCCGGTCTCCCAGGGTGGAGAGAATCCCTCCCAGCATCAGCAGGGTAAGGATCAGCAGCCACCCGGACACATCGCCTCCCAACTGGGATCAGTATCCCTGGCCTCCGTTCCTTGGACGTGAAGGGGAGCCGGATGCTCAGCTGAACCGTTTGGCGAGGGCGATGGGGTCGAAAACCGTGATCTTCTTCCGATCAATCTGCACCAGGCCATCATTCCGCAGGTCTCCCAGCAGGCGCGTGATGGTGACACGGGTGGAGCCGATGGCCTCGGCGATCGCCTGATGGGACAAGCGAAGGTCGATGGTGATGCCCTCATTCCCCGGGACCCCGAAGTCGCGGCAGAGGACCAAGAGGAAACTCACCAACCTGGAGGACATGTCGCGATGGGTGAGCGTCTCAATCATCGTTTCGGTCTGCAGGATCCGAGAGGACAAGCCCTGGAGCAGCAGCAACCCAACGCTGGCATCCTGTTCAATCGCTCGGCGAACAGAGGTGGCGGGGGCTGTGACCAGCTCGACCCTTGTGAAGGCAATGGCGTGATAGAAGCGGTCTGAGCGCTGGCCTGTGAGAAGGGACAGCACCCCAAACAGGCTGTTCTCTCGCAACAGGGCCACGGTGATTTCCTCCCCCGACTCGTAAACCCTGGACAGTCGTACGGCGCCCCGCCGCAGGAGGTAGACCCGTTCCGCCGGATCCCCCGGGAAGAAGATGGTTTTTCCCCGTTCCACGCTTTCCGTGCTGCTCCCTGCCAAGGACGGCATCACTTCCAGCAGGGTGGGGTGGTTGGCGGCGAGGCCAGGCCCGGTTGGAAGAGGGGCAGCAGGGGTCCCCCGAGAGGGGGCAGGCGTGTAGCGGCTGAATCCCTGGCTGCCGACCATTAAAAAGGGCGCAATTTGCGAAAGCTAAGGATCGCCCCTGGTCTGACCTGTATCACAGCGCACCTTTTTGCGGTTGGGTGCCGTATTCAACGCTGTTCCGGGGCTCTGGCTCTGGCGGGCGCAATGGGGGGAGCCAGGGCTATTTCCGCTACAGGTGGTGTGCATCACCGGCAGATCCCGCTACATTCTGTGGGAGGGTGCGTGTCTCCACGAGCCCGATCCATTGGCCGCATCCATCGGCCAGATCTGTGCCGTTGCATCTGCTCCGGTGTGGCTTGCGTTTGCGCACTGTTCTTCCTTTTTTGACTGCCCCCATCGATGACCGTCCGCCTCGCCCACTCTGGCCATCCCCAGCGAAACGAGGCTTCCCCTGTTTCCCTCCGCCTGCTTCAACCCCCCAGGCTCCATCTGGCTCCCCAGCCTGAGGGACTTCTTCAGATTCACACCGCCCTCCATCGCGGCAGTTTCTCTGGGGTGCTGAGTCAAGCTCTGCGCGCGGCCGGCCTGGGCAGTCGGGTGTTGGTGTGCCAGTTGTTGAAGGGTGGTGTGGATCAGGGGATCGGGGGGAGCCAAGTGCTTTGTGGCCGATTGGAGTGGCTCCGTCCCGCCACCCCCCTCTGCCTGGAAACCGCCGCTGCCGATCTGCCGGAAGGAGTGGCGGACGCCACTGACGTCCGCCAGGCCGTTCAGGAGATCTGGACCTACAGCCGCGAGCAATTGCTGAAGGGGCGATTGGATCAACTGGTTCTCGATGAGCTGGGATTGGCCATTCAACTGGGCTATCTCGCTTTGGATGAGGTGCTGGAGACCCTGGGGGCCCGTCCCTCCCATCTGGATGTGATCGTCACCGGTCCCGCCATCCCTGCGGCGCTCATGGCCATGGCCGATCAGGTCACGGAGTTACGCAGGGTCTAGCTGAGCTCCATCCGCGTAGCCTCTGCTGCCAAGGCCCGAAACCTGCCCTTCCCATGCTCAAGAACGACCGCTGGATCAAAGAGCAGGCTGCCGAGGGAATGATTGTGCCCTTCCAGTCCAGCCTGGTGCGCCACACCGATCCGGAGGCCCGTATGGGTCCCGTGCTCAGTTTTGGTTGCAGTTCCTATGGTTATGACCTGCGCCTTTCCGCCAGTGAATTTCTGATCTTCCGCCACGTGCCAGGCACGGTGATGAATCCGAAGCGGTTCAACCCTGCCAATCTGGAACCCGCTCCGCTCCACCAGGATCAGGATGGGGAGTACTTCATTCTTCCGGCCCACTCCTACGGCCTGGGAGTGGCCCTGGAGAGATTGCGGGTGCCCCCCACGATCACGGTGATCTGCCTGGGCAAGAGCACCTACGCCCGCCTCGGGATCATCGTCAACACCACTCCTGCGGAGGCCAGCTGGGAAGGCCATCTCACCCTGGAGTTCAGCAACTCCTCGGGGGCAGATTGCCGGATTTATGCCAAGGAGGGTATCTGTCAGCTGCTGTTCTTTGAGGGGGATCCCTGCGACACCACCTACCAGGACAGGGCTGGTAAATATCAGAATCAACCGGAGCGGGTGACCCTCGCCCGGATCTGATCGTGAGGGCGCTTAAGTGCCCAGACCTCGAGGAGGCTGCCTCTGTCAGGGGGCCAGGCGTGCACGGTGCAATCGGCTTTTCTCGTACCAGCCGGCGAACTCCGGAGCCCAGCTCTGCAGATGGGGCCACATCAGATCACACAGGGCGCGAATTTCCTCCTGGGCATCGAGCTTCGCCCGCAGGTCGAGAAAGTGGAGGAAGGCCCGCAGGCTGAAACTCACCACGAAGTGCTGCCGATAGTCGAACGGCAGGATGCCGCGCGCATGTTCCTCGGCGAAACCAGCGGACAGAAGCTCGCGGTAGCGCTCGGCGGCGGACTGGCAAAGGCTCAGGTCGACGGCGCGCTGCTCGCCGGAATAGGTGTATTTCTTCCCCTGGCGGTCGGTGTAGTCGCCGACAGGCCGCAGATAAAACACCTCTTCCAGATCCATTTCGCCGTTGGCAGCCTTACAAATGCGATCACCCGTGTAGCGCATCGATTGCACATCGAAGCTCACGCCTACGCGATGGGTGCGGGCCTGCTGCATCACCGAATGGGGGAACCAACCCACATTGAGCACAATCTGGCCATGCTCCAAGGGTCCGTAGTGACCTCTCTCACCCGCCAGCAGGCGCTTCACGCAGATTTCACCGGCCTGTTTCTCATCGGGCCAGGCCTCCCGCTCGGCGGCCACGAAGCCCTCGCTGTAGTCCTGGTGCATCGCCGCGTAGACACACTGCTGGGGATTGGGTGTGGCGGCAATGGTGTCCACCCGGAAACGCGGATCAAAAAGGGTTTCAGCCATGGCTGCGGGGGGCGATGGGGATGGCCAGGGGAGCGGTTGACTCCCCCTCCAGGGTGCTGGTGGGGGCAGACCCGGCTAGAAGAGGGAGGGGGCTGCCGGTCAGCAGAGCCGAGCTGAGCGACTCGAGCTCATCGCCGGTTCGGGCCCCAATCACCTGGCCCAGCCGTTGCCCCCCCTGGTCGAACAGTTCCAGATGGGGAATGCCGTTCACGCCGTAGCTGTCGATCTGGGGTTGCCAGCGGGGGTTATCCACGTTCAGCAACACCACATCCAGCTCCCCT
>JBIIHR010000017.1:0-10315 GCA_044235655.1 Cyanobium sp.
GCTGCGCCCTGGCGGCCCAGGTGGGAATTGCGGGGGGGGCCCGGTTGGGGAATGGGGTGATCCTGGCGGGCCAGGTGGGGGTGGCCAACAAGGCCACGCTGGGGGATGGGGCCATCGCGTCCTCCAAATCGGGGATCCATGGCGACGTCCCGGCCGGGGAGGTGGTGAGCGGCTACCCGGCGATTCCCAATCGGCTCTGGCTGCGATGTTCGGCCGCGTTCAGCAAATTGCCTGAGATGACCCGCACGCTTCGCCAGCTGAAGGGCGACCGGCCCGGCTGAGGGGAGCGTTAGGCGGCTGGCTAGCCTCCGGAGGAGGTCTGGGCCCACTGGGCTCCCCGATCTCCTCCCACTGTTTGGCTCCAGCCCATGTCCACCTACCGGATCACCCTGCTCGCTGGCGATGGGATCGGGCCGGAGATCATGGCTGTAGCCCGTCGCCTGCTGGAGGTGGTGAGCCATCACCATGGTTTCAGCCTGGCGTTTGCGGATCACCCCTTTGGTGGTGCGGCCATTGATGCCTGCGGCGAGCCCCTGCCGGCCTCCACCCTCGAAGCCGCCCGCTCCGCCGATGCGGTGCTGCTGGCCGCCATCGGCAGCCCCCGTTACGACAGCCTGCCCCGGGAGAAGCGGCCAGAAACCGGACTGCTGGCCCTGCGCTCGGAGCTGGGGTTGTTCGCCAATCTCCGGCCCGTGAAGATCTTTCCAGCCCTGCTGGAGGCCAGCACCCTGAAGCGCTCCGTCATTGAGGGGGTGGATCTGCTGGTGGTGCGGGAGCTCACCGGGGGCGTCTACTTCGGCACCCCCAAGGGCCGGATCGAAGCGGAAGGCCGGGTGCGGGCCTTCAACACCATGGCCTACTTCGCCGATGAGGTGGATCGCATCGCCCGGGTGGGCTTCGCCTTGGCGGCCAGCCGTCGCGGTGAACTGTGCTCCGTCGACAAGGCCAATGTGCTGGATGTCAGCCAGCTCTGGCGGGAGCGGGTGGAGGCCATCCACGAAGAGTTTCCCTCCGTGCAGCTGAGCCACATGTATGTGGACAACGCCGCCATGCAGTTGGTGAGGGCGCCACGCCAGTTCGACGTGCTGCTGACGAGCAATCTCTTCGGCGACATTCTCAGCGATGAGGCGGCCATGCTCAGCGGCTCGATCGGCATGCTTCCTTCGGCTTCCCTGGGGGAGGGCGGGCCTGGCCTGTTTGAGCCCATCCACGGATCCGCGCCGGATATTGCGGGTCAAGACCTTTCCAATCCGCTGGCCATGGTGCTCTCGGCGGCCATGATGCTGAGGATCGGGCTGCAGCAGGAGGCGGCCGCCACGGCACTGGAAGCGGCCGTGGATCGCGTGCTGACGGGCGGATTCCGCACTGCCGACCTCTGGAGTGAGGGGACCACCAAGCTCGGCTGCGGGGCGATGGGGGAGCGGCTGGAGGCGGAATTGGGGGCCCACTTGGCATCGGTTTGATCCAAGGCGAGCCCGTCGGGCGGATCCGGGCCCACGACCTGCCAAACTTTCTGACGCCTCCAACACCTGTGTCTGATGTCGAAGCGTCATCCGGTCGTGGCCGTCACCGGTTCCTCAGGCGCGGGCACGAGCACCGTGAAGCGCGCCTTTGAGCACATCTTTGCCAGGGAAGGCATCGTGCCTGCCGTGGTGGAGGGCGATAGCTACCACCGCTATGAGCGTGGCCCCATGAAGGAGGCCATGGCCCAGGCCGTGGCTCGTGGAGAGAATTTTTCCCATTTCGGCCCAGAGGCCAACCTGTTCGACAAGCTCGAGGAGCTGTTCCGGGTCTACGGGGAAACGGGCTCCGGGACGAAGCGCTACTACCTGCACTCCGTGGAGGAGGCCGCAGAACACAACGGGCGCCTCAACACCCAACTGGAGCCAGGGCAGTTCACCCCCTGGGAACCGATCCAGGAAGAAACCGACCTGCTCTTCTATGAGGGGCTGCACGGCGGCGTGAAGGGCGAGGGGTATGACGTGGCTGCTTTCGCCGATCTCCTGGTGGGTGTGGTGCCCATCGCCAACCTGGAGTGGATTCAGAAAATCTCCCGCGACAACGCTGAGCGTGGCTATTCAGCGGAAGCCATTGTTGACACGATCCTGAGAAGAATGCCTGATTATATTAATCATATCTGTCCCCAGTTCAGCCGAACGGATATCAATTTCCAGCGGGTTCCCACTGTGGATACCTCCAACCCCTTCATCTGTCGCAATATCCCCACGGCGGATGAAAGCTTTGTCATCATTCACTTCCGCAAGGGAGCCAGGGAAAAGTGGGACGTTGACTTCACCTATCTTCTGGACATGATTCACGATTCCTTCATGTCCAGCCCCACGAGCATTGTTGTGAATGGCGGCAAGATGGGTTTTGCGATGGAGTTGATCCTCACGCCCATCATCCACCGCATGATTGAGGAGAAGAAATACTTCGACTGAGTCTCCTTTGCTCGGTGCAACACCTGCTTTGCTTTCCCCTCTGTCAGGCCAGCTTGGGCTTCCTTGGCTTGAAGTCGAGGTCGCCCTTCTGACGGCTGTCCTCGGGGCTTGTGTGGGGAGCTTTCTGAATGTGGTTGTGTGGCGCGTGCCGCGGGAGGAATCGGTGCTTTGGCCCCCAAGCCACTGCCCCCGTTGTGGGACCGATCTCGCCTGGTTTGAGAACATTCCAGTGCTCTCCTGGCTCGCCCTTCGCGGTCACTGCCGCCATTGCGAGGCTCCCATCGGTCTGCGCTATCCCGCTGTTGAGGCGCTCTGCAGTGGACTCTGGGTCCTGATGTTGCTTGCCCAGCCCTCTGCCATGGGACCCAATCCAGCCGGGCCCCTCCTCTGGCTTTCCGGCTGGGTCTTTGTCAGCCTGCTGTTGCTGTTGGCTCTCATCGATGGGGATCAACTTTGGATCCCCGAGCCGTTGTGTCGTTGGGGTGTGGTGGCCGGGTGGCTGCTGACGGCCTGGGTCGGTTGGCATCAATCTCCAGCCGTTGCCCGAACCTTGTTGGCCTCTCATCTGGTGGGGGCCACAGCGGGACTGGTGGGGTTTGAGGCCCTGGCGGCCCTGGCGGCTCGCTGGATGGGTCGCCCAGCCCTCGGCTCCGGGGATGCCAAGGTTGGCGCTCTATTGGGAGCTTGGCTTGGCCCCCTGGGGTTGGCCCTGGCCGTGATGCAGGCAGTGCTGCTGGCTGCTCTCTTTGGAGGACTCGGGCTTCTGAGTGGTCTGTTGAAACGCCACCAGCCGATTCCCTTTGTTCCGTTTCTGGCCCTGGGTGGTGGGGTGATGTGGTGGACCGGTGTGGTCCCCTGGCAAAGCTGGTGGCTGGGCAGGTGAGCCCCGATCGTTTTTTAATGGTGCGCAAACGAAGAAAGCCACCCGGGGCTCCCCCTCCTTTCGCACCACAGCCTTCCACCACCCTGCCATCGCCCAATGTCGCTGTTCGACTGGTTTGCTGATCGCCGCAAAACTCTCCCTGTTGCCCGCAGCAACCAAAAACAGGAGGTTGACGACAGCGATGGACTGTGGAGCAAGTGCCCGCGGTGCTCCCTCGTGATGTACCGCAAGGATCTTCTGGCCAATGCAAGCGTTTGCAAAGGCTGTGGGCACCACCATCGCATCGACAGTGAGGAGCGCCTGAGGCTCCTTGTGGATCCAGGAACCTTTGAAGCCCTGGACACGGATCTGGCTCCCATGGATCCCCTCGCGTTCAAGGATCGTCGGAGCTACGCCGACCGCCTTCGGGATGCTCAGCAGGCCACGGGGTTAAAAGATGCTGTGGTGACGGGGCTTTGTCGGCTCGAGGAGCTGCCTTTGGCTCTGGGTGTGATGGATTTCCGTTTCATGGGCGGGTCCATGGGGTCCGTGGTGGGGGAAAAACTCACCCGTCTGACGGAGGAAGCCACGGCTCGTGGGGTGCCCTTGGTGCTGGTGTGCGCTTCAGGGGGGGCACGCATGCAGGAAGGCATGCTCAGCCTGATGCAGATGGCCAAGATCTCCGGGGCCCTGGAAAGGCATCGCCGCGCTGGCCTGCTCTATCTGCCCCTTCTTACCCACCCCACCACCGGTGGAGTGACGGCCAGCTTCGCCATGCTGGGGGATCTGATCCTGGCTGAGCCCAAGGCTCTGATCGGCTTTGCGGGGCGGCGGGTGATCGAGCAGACCTTGCGGGAAAAACTGCCGGAAGGGTTCCAGACCGCGGAATATCTCCAGGACCATGGGTTCGTCGATCTGATCGTGCCGCGCACCGAGTTGCGAGCCACCCTGGCCAACCTGATCCGTCTCCATAGCCGCAGGCCCGTTGGTCGGCCCGTGATGGCATGAAGGATCCATTCAGATGGGCCACCATCCTGGTGATCCTGTGTTGTCTGCCCCTGGCGCTCTGGTTCCTGGCTCCGCTCCCCGCCTGGGCTGGCCCCGTCAGCTGGGTTGAGGTGCCCCCCACCCCGGAAGGACGCCAGTGGTGGGACGGGGGAAGTTTGCGTCTTTCCCGCAACGGAGCGCTCACCGTGCTCAGTCGCTTCCAGCCACCGACCCCTGAAGGCGAGGGCGAAGCCACCAACCCATCCGGCCGGCCCGCCCCCAGCACTTTGTATGTGATGGAGCTGGATTGTGCCCAGGAGCTCTATCGCGACATCTCTGTGAACGGCTTTCCCCGGTTTCGTGCCGAATGGCAAACCGCTGCCGGGGATGCCCTCAGCACAGCGATTCTCAGGGCCGCCTGCCAGGCCGGGGCACCCTTGTTGACCCCATCCACCACTGGAGAGATGGGCTGATGGCATCGTTCTCTGATCAGCCCTTGCGGGTGGCTGTGGTGGGCCTGGGCTTTGGCGTCCAGGTCCATGTGCCTGCACTGCGGGCCTGTGAAGGCCTGGAGCCCGTGGCTCTCTGGCATCCCAGCTCTCACCGTCTCGCCGCGGCCTGTGCGGCCGCGGATCTTCCTGGGGCCTCATCTTATGAGGCCCTTCTGGCTGATCCCAGCGTGGATGCCCTGGTGCTGGCCACCCCTCCGGAGCCAAGGCTGGCCTTGGCCCGAGCAGCCCTTGAGGCGGGTAAACATCTGTTGCTCGAGAAGCCCGTCACCCTCTCGGCTCCGGATGCTGAAGACCTCCAGCGGTTGGCCCTGCAACGGCGCCTCTCGGTGGCGGTGGACTTTGAATATCGGGCCGTGCCCCTGTTTCAGCAGTTGGCCCAGCTCCTCACCCAGGGGGCTGTGGGCACCCCCTGGTTGGTGAAGCTCGATTGGCTGATGAGCTCCAGGGCCAACCCATCCCGGCCCTGGAGCTGGTATTCCCAGGCAGCGGCCGGGGGGGGGGTGATCGGAGCCCTGGGCACTCATGCCTTCGACATGCTCCATTGGCTTATAGGTCCGACGCGGTGCATGCAGGCGTTCCTGAGCACCGCCATCCGGGAACGGCCCCTGCCGGGGGATGGCCGTATGGCGGCGGTTGATGCGGATGACATCGCCCTGGTGCAGCTGGAGTTGGAGACCGCTGGTGGGGGGGCGGTGCCCGCCCAGGTGAGCCTGGCCTCGGTGGCCCGCCATGGCCGGGGCTGCTGGCTGGAGGTGTACGGCAGTGAGGCCACCCTGGTGCTGGGCTCCAGCCGGCAAACGGATTACGTTCACGGTTTCCAGCTGTGGCGCGGGGAGCCAGGGGAGCAATCGCTCCGCCAACTCACTCCCGATCCCGAGCTGGCCTTCCTCCGCACCTGGGAGGACGGACGCATTGCCCCGGTGTGTCGGCTGATGGGCTGGTGGGAGAGGGCCATCCGCCAGGGAACCCCGATGGTGCCAGGCCTGGCGGAAGCCGTGGCCAGCCAGCGGATCTGTGATGCGGCCCATTGCGGATCCCCCTTCCCCACCCCTTGATGACACAAAGGCGCAGATGGCCATGTTTCGGCAAAGACGGAGAACCGAATCCCCTGACACCTGGTGAATTCGGTAACGGTTGCTACCATTTTGGAATCGTTGACCGGTCCGCCCCATGGTTTCCATGGGTTGAGCCGGCGGAAGTAGGGGGCTCTCTCTCCTGAAGCAACGCGCCATCCACCTGCCGTTCTCGGCAGATCACCAAGGAGGCACTTCCATGTCCATCACCACAGCCCGCCAGATGGCTCGTCAGGCTGAAGAAGCCCGTCGCGCTGCCCGGGAGCACGACTATCTCGTCTCGGCCCTGCGCCGCGAACAGTTGGTCGACTGATCAACGAAGCCCACGTTCCTCAACCCCGCCGCGGCGGGGTTTTTTTGTCTGGAGCGGCGAGGGGAGCTGGATGGAGCATCCCCTAGACTCCCGCCCAGTCACCACACGAGGTTTTCCCCATGGCGCTTGTCCCGCTTCGGTTGCTGCTCGATCACGCCGCCGAGAACGGCTACGGCATCCCAGCTTTCAACGTCAACAACCTGGAGCAGGTGCAGTCGATCATGGAGGCTGCCTACGAGACGGACAGCCCTGTCATCCTTCAGGCCTCCCGTGGAGCCCGCCAGTACGCCGGCGAGGCCTTTCTCCGGCACCTGATTCTCGCTGCGGTGGAAACGTACCCAGATATCCCGGTGGTGATGCACCAGGATCACGGCAACAGCCCGGCCACCTGCTACGGCGCCGCCGCCAATGGCTTCACCTCAGTGATGATGGACGGGTCCCTCAAGGACGATGCCAAGACTCCCGCCAGCTACGAATACAACGTGGCCGTCACCAAGGAAGTGGTGGATGTGGCCCATGCCATCGGTGTGAGCGTGGAAGGTGAGCTGGGGTGCCTGGGCTCCCTGGAAACTGGCATGGGTGAGGCTGAGGACGGCCACGGATTCGAGGGCAAGCTCGACCACAGCCAGCTGCTCACCGATCCCGCCGAAGCGGCCGACTTCGTGGCCAAGACCAAGGTGGATGCCCTGGCCATTGCCATCGGCACCAGCCACGGCGCCTATAAGTTCACCCGTAAGCCCACCGGTGAAGTGCTGGCCATCAGCCGCATCGCCGAGATCCACAAAGCCATCCCCAACACCCACCTGGTGATGCATGGCTCCTCCTCAGTGCCCCAGGAGTGGCTGGACATGATCAACAAATACGGCGGTGCCATCCCTGAAACCTATGGCGTGCCTGTTGAGGAAATCCAGGAGGGCATCCGCAACGGCGTGCGCAAGGTGAACATCGACACCGATAACCGCCTGGCCTTCACCGCTGCGGTTCGCGAAGCAGCCTTCAAAGATCCCGCCAACTTCGATCCCCGGCACTTCAACAAGCCCGCCCGGGCCTATATGAAGCAGGTGTGCCTGGATCGTTACCAGCAGTTCTGGTGCGCCGGCAACGCCAGCAAGATCAAGCAGCGCGACATCAACTACTACGCCGCCCTCTATGCCAAGGGTGCTCTCGATCCCAAGACTGCTGTTGCCGCCTGATCAGTTCTTCCAACTGTTCCTTCGTACCGTTTGAGGGCTTCCCACCAGGAAGCCCTTTTTTGTGCCTTCAGGGCAGGGGAACCGAGGTGGCTTGACCAGGTTGCTGCAGCAGGCTTTCCGTGGCAGCGAGATCGTTCAGGGGGATCGCACCGTTGCCTACCAATCTGGCGAGGGCTGTACGTAGATCTCGTTCCATCACAAACTTTCGGCCATCTGAAACCACAACCCGCACAAGAGTTGGCAGGTTATTGCTTGAGGATTCCAGATAGATGGGTTCTACGTAGAGCAATCCTTTGCCAATTGGAAGCACAAGCATGTTTCCCCGAAAGAGCCGGGACCCCATGCGATTCCAGAGCCCAAATTGCAGGCTGATCGTCGGGTCTTGGTCTGTCAGGGCTGAAATCTGCTGGGGGCCGAGCAGCAGTCGTTGTTGGGGGAAGCGAACCAGCAGAAGTTCCCCATAATTGGGGGGATCATTGCGCGCAGCGAGCCAGCCCACCAGATTGGTGCGTCGTAGGGGAGTGAAGGGCAATAACATCACAAATTCGGAGCGATTCTCGCCCGGCAATTCCATGGTCACGTAATAGGGCTGCACAGGAGTGGTCTTGTTCCCATAAATTTCCAATGGCACACTCCAGACGTCATCTCCGTTATAAAATGTACGCACATCTGTGACGTGATAGCGCAATAGTCTTTCCGACTGGATGTCAAATTGACTTTGGGGAACGCGAATGTGCTGCAACAAAGTCTTTGGCATCGCCTCGATGGGCTGAAACAGTTCTGGAAAGGCCTTGATCCATGTTTTCAGAACGGGATCATCCTGGTCACTCACATACAGCCATAGCCTGCCGTCGTGGGCATCGACAACGGCCTTCACGGGGTTGCGAAAGTAACGCAATCCCTTGGGATTGGGATCGCTGTAGGGATAGGAGCGACTCTTGGTGAAGCCGTCCAACATCCAGTATTGATGTTGCTCAGGTCGATAGCCTTTTCCTTTCTCGACTCGCGTGGTCACCAGATAGGGCTGGCTCTCAAAGCTCAGGAACGGGGCCAGCGCTTCCAGGCGCTTGTTCACCTGCCGACGCAGGAGCAGAAGGGAGCGGGGGGTAATCGATCCGGTGAACAGAATGCGGGGCTCTTGAAGATAGACAGCGGCCGCGAGCTTTTGCCATCCCTGGGCCAAGGAGATGCCCACTGTGCCGTCGTAGTGGGTGTATACATTGAGGTCTCCCTCGGGGTAGGAGAATTCCTTCACCAGGGTGGGGGCAACGGCATAGGGCGCGGGTCCTGAGGAGAAGTAGAGGCTGGGGCGGCCGATTGGCAAGGCCTGCCGAGCTTCCGCATCACTGATGCCGAGTTGGGGGATGCCCTGCACCCGGGCGCCACGGCCCAGGTCCTTGACGAAGAACAGGGGCAGCCCGTCTGTACCGGCCGCATTGACCGGCGAAACCGTGAAGCCATGCCCATGGGTGAACACCAGATGCTTGTTCAGCCAGGTGCGTGATCCTTTGGGGAGGGCTTGGCTATCCAGCTCCCGCGCCGCAATGAGCACCTGTTGGCTGGTGTCTCCCGGGGAGAGGCCCTGTAGGGGATAGCGATCCACAGCCGCTGTGGAAAAGGTGTAATACAGCCTCAGTTGCTGCAGCTGGCGGTTGGCTGCAATCAGCGGTTGGCTGTCCCATAGGCGAATGTTGTCGAGGGTGCCTGGGGAGGAGGCGAGGTCGGCCGCACTCACCGTCTGTCGAGGTTCCAGGGTGAGGGTTCGCACCCGCTCAAGTCCAAAGGCTTTGCGGGTAGCCAGGATGCTGCGCTGTAGGTAAGGGGTCTCCAGGCGCAATTCCCTTGGTTGCACCAGGAAGCGCTGGGCAAGGGGAGCCAACACCCACTCGCTGAGTGGAACGGTGAGGCTGGTGACCGACAGGGGGATCAGCACCCCCCGGCGAAGCCATCCCTCCGGCAAAGGCACTAGCAGACTCGCTGCAGTGAGAAACAGCAGCAGGGCCAGCAGCAGGCGCAACGGCAGTCGCACATGCAGATCCACCCATCCGGCGCCAGCCGCCACGCCACTGCCCTCCACCATCAGGTCAAAGGGCGCCAGGGCGCTGCTCAATCCAGCCACGAAGGCCAGCAGGGCCAGTTGGGGTTGCAACACTTCCTGCTGCTGACGTGAAAGACCACGAAAGGTGAGGTCGGACAGGCTGGTGCCCTCACTCAGGGTGAGCAGGAGACAGGCCGCCAGCCCCACCGCAATCTGGGCGATGGCCACGCTCAACAAGAGATGGATGGCGGGGAGCCGAAGAACGGTGAAGGAGAGGTCGAGCCCTGTGAGGGGATCCCCTTCTCCAAAGGGAGAGGCCAGGAGCGCAGGAAGCCAGAGGCTCCACCCCCTGGCCAAGGCCGTTGCGGAGGCAGCCAGAGCTGCGGTGAGGATGATCCGCAAGGTGGTGAGAGGCCACGCCAGCAGAGGAGGAATCAGCAGTGCCATCAGTGCCAGCAGGACCGCATAGGGCAGATCCATCAGCACGGAAAGACCCGTGATCACCTCTCCGCTGAAGGGAGCCGCAATGAGTCCCTTGGCCTGAATGAGCAGGTAGCCCAAGCTCCCGATCAGCAGAACCATCAGGCCCACCAGGGCGAGAACCAGGTTGCGGTTCTCCAGTCGAACGATGGGCCGGACGGGCAGCTCCTTCCGCTCCTGGCTGTGTCGGAGTCGCCAGCATCTCTGGAGCTGCTTCAGCTGCAACACCAGGCCGATGCCCAGCACCCCCGCGAAGGCCAGCAGCTGGTACCACCAGCGCTTCAGGAGGACGGACTGGAAGCCAAATTGTTCAAACCACTGCCACTCCACCACCAGCCGGCTCAACAGCCATGTCCCTGTGATCAGAGCCAGGGTGGAGAGCAGAACGATGGACAGGATCGTCCAGTTGGGCTTGG
>JBIIHR010000262.1:0-3138 GCA_044235655.1 Cyanobium sp.
CTCCTGATGGTCAGCTGCACCACCACCAGTCCCCCAACGATGGAAAACACCGTCACCACCCGCCCTGCATGGCTGAGGGGTTCCACCTCGCCGTAGCCGATCGTGGGAATGGTGATGGCCACCATCCAGTAGCAGTCCCCCCAGTCCCATCCTTCGGTGAGGCGGTAGCCCAGGGCACTGGCATTCACCACCATCACCAGAGCCACCAGGGGCATCAGCCAGGGCCGTTTGATCTGGGAGGTGGGTGGGGGGCGACGGGGCGGTGACCGTCGTGTTGGCTTTCCTTTGCTCCGAAGGAGGGCTTTAGACCAGGCCAAGGGCGTTTAGCACCTCCGCATCGCTGAGGGTGGCCAGGCCTGAAGGGTCGGCCAGGCCCCGTACCCCGTCCCGGGTAGGAAGGGAGTCGGCGCTACGGCCGAGGGCCACCAGAGGCACGCCGCAATACAGGGCCAGTTCCTCCGTGATCGGGTCGCTGGTAAGTACCACATCGCTCCCAGCCACTTGGGCCGCCCTCTCGAGCAGGGTCCCTGGCTTCGCAGGTGTGAGCACCTGATGGCGCAGCCCCGGGATCTTGCCGCCAATGGTGGCGGGCAGGCCCTCCCATCGCTCCTGGGGCCAGTCGCCAGGCACCCCTGCCGGCACCAGAAGGAGCATGGGCCCCTCCCCTGGGGGGAGGCTTGCCGTGGCCTTCTCCAAGGCTGATTTCGGCAGGGAGAGGCGGAACCGGTCGGCGTCCAGGGGCACGCCGATTGGCTTGAGGTAGGCCGCAAGCTCCTGGCTGGGCCATCCCCCCTGAGGCTGGCTCACCAGCTCTGTGGCGGAAAACCCTGCAGTGGCAATGCGCGTGGGGATATGGCTCATGGAGAGCATCAGATCCACCTGGCGGCCGCCGGCCAGATTGATGCACACCTGGAAATCGGGCTCCCGAATCGACCCGAGCAGGTTGGCCCAGTCCGCCAGGTTGGCATCGCTGAAGGAGAAGGGAATCACCTTCTCAACGGCCGGGAGCAGACGCCACACCGGGGCCGCCGTTGGGGAGCAGGCCACCTGCAGGCTGAATCCCAGGTTGTCCGCCACGGCGGCGGCTGCCGGCAGCACCTGCAACTGTTGGAGAGCATCCCCGGGGACCAGAAACAGGGCGCGCATCGGGGAGCGGGGGCGGTAGGCCTGATTGTATGGATCAAGTCACCAGGCCGTCCGTCCCTGTTGGAGGAGCTGCATGCATTTGCTGATCGCTGCCGCTGGAAGTGGCCGCCGCATGGGAGCGGAGATCAATAAGCTTCTGCTGCCGGTGGCGGGGCGGCCCGTCCTGGCCTGGACCCTGGAGGCTGCCCTGGCCTGCGATGACATTCACTGGATCGGGGTGATGGGCCAACCCGAGGATGGTCCGGCCATCGCGGCGATCCTGGCCGAAGCGGGGCCGGCGAAGCCGGTGCAATGGATTCTGGGGGGACCGACCCGCCAGGACTCCGTGCGTCTCGGCCTGGCGGCCCTCCCCGCGGAGGCCGAGGCGGTGCTCATCCATGACGGCGCCCGTTGCCTGGCCACCCCGGATCTCTTCAGCCGTTGCGCCGTGGCCCTCCGGCAGGCCATCCCTGAGGGGGCAGGCATCATCGCGGCCACCCCGGTGAGCGACACCATCAAGCAGGTGGATGGCGGCGGCCAGATCCTCGCCACCCCCGACCGGCAGCACCTCTGGGCCGCCCAAACCCCCCAGGGCTTTGCGGTGCAGCAGCTCCGGCAGGCCCATCAGCAGGCTGAGGAAGACGGCTGGAGTGTCACCGACGATGCGGCCCTCTACGAGCGCCTGGGGTTTCCAGTGCGGGTGCTGGAGGCCCCGGCGTCCAACATCAAACTCACCACCCCCTTTGATCTGGCCGTGGCCGAAGCCGTGCTGCGCTCCCGCAGTTAGTCAGGATGGAGGGGGAGGAACCCATGGCTGAATTCTGGAACCAATGGTCCTTCTGGGCTATGGCCGCTGCCCTCCTGGCGGCCCTCACCTCCTTGTTCGCCAAGGTCGGAGTGGAGGGGGTTCCCAGCAACCTGGCCACCCTGCTGCGCACGCTCGTGGTGGTGCTGTTTCTTGGGGTGGTGGTGCTGACACGGGGTGAGGGCCTGCCCCTGTCGTCCCTGCCCCGCCGGAGTCTGGTGTTTCTCCTGCTCTCCGGTCTCGCCACCGCAGGCTCCTGGATGTGTTTTTTCCGGGCGCTGCAGCTCGGGCCTGTGGCGCGGGTCGCGCCCATCGACAAGTTCAGTGTGGTGCTCGTGGCCATTGGCGGCGTGGCCCTTCTGGGGGAGACCCTCAGCCCCCTTCAGTGGGCGGGCGTGGTGCTGATTGCCCTGGGGGCCGGGCTTGTCGCCTGGGCCTGAGCAGCGTTTGAGCTGACGCCCGGATGGGCCGGCGCCAAGCTGGTTTCAGGTGTGCATCGGCGCAGTGATGGGTGAAGTCGTCCGAGCAGCCAGGGGATGGGTGAAGCGCTGGGTGCCGCTGGGGCTGGTGGTGGCGGCCCTGCTCCTGCCGATGGGGTTCAGGGGAGCCATGGCCGCACCGGTTCAGAAGGCTGCCGAAGGGTTGCCGCCCCCAGCGTGGATCACCCTCGATGGGCGCGAGGTGCTGGAGGTGCGTGTGGCGGCTGGCGCCCAGACCCCGCAGCTGGTGGCCGAGCGGGGAAGCCGGATCCTGGAGGAGCTGGCGAAGAACCAACGGATGGATCCCGACCAGCTTGTGGTGAAGGAGGACCCGCCTTACTTCATGGTGGGGGTGCAGGGCCGTGACGGCCGCTTTCAGCCCCAGCTGGCCGTGGATGAGCGGGCGGCCAGGGCCTTTGGACTCTCCCAGGAAGAGCTGGCCCAGCTGTATCGCGACCAGATGCGCGGTGCCCTCAAGCAATACCGGAGCACCCACAGCCTTGAGGCCTGGCTGAGAGGGCTGGCACTGGCCTTGGCCGTCCTGCTGCTGTATCTGCTCTGGTGGAAGCTCCAGACGGAGCTCAATCACCGTCTCCAGCGCTGGCTGGATGGTCGCTACAGGGCGGTGGGCCTGCGCTGGGGGGGCAATCAGGTGCTGGATGGGGAGCAGTTGCGGGGAGGGTTTCAGGTGCTGCGGCGCCTGGGGCACTGGACCCTCTTGCTCCTGGC
>JBIIHR010000018.1:0-10253 GCA_044235655.1 Cyanobium sp.
AGATCACCGACACCGGAGAGCGGTTGCGTGAGGAACTCAACCTGTTGGATCAAACCAGACGACAGCTCGCTGCTCGCACCGTTCTGAAGGACACTTTCTCACCGAACGACGGCAACGAGGCCAACGAGTGAGCACGGTGCCTGCAGGGCCGCCTTGGCTGATCCCCCTGGTGTTGTTTGTCATCGGGGTTGTCCTAGTCGGAGCCTGGCTCTGGCTGTTTTCGGCCCGTCGCTATCGGGGCTCCCAGAGTGTCGCCGAGGCCTACGACCGCTGGACGCAGGATGCCCTTCTGGAGCGTCTCTGGGGCGATCACGTCCACCTTGGCCATTACGGCGACCCGGCAGGCCAGCGGGACTTTCGCCAGGCCAAAGCGGACTTTGTCCATGAGCTGGTGCATTGGAGTGGTCTGGATCAATTGCCACCAGGCAGCACCGTGCTGGACGTGGGCTGTGGCATCGGCGGAAGCGCTCGCATCCTGTCCCGCGACTACGGCCTGGATGTGCTCGCCATCAGCATCAGCCCAGGGCAGATTGCCCGAGCCAGGGCCCTGACCCCTCCTTCCCTGGAACCTTGCTGCCGATTCGCGGTGATGGATGCCCTCGATCTTGACCTGAAGGATGGGCGCTTTGATGCGGTCTGGAGTGTGGAGGCCTCCCCCCACATGCCGGATAAGCAACGCTATGTGGATGAACTCCTCAGGGTGCTCAAGCCAGGAGGGGTTTTGGCCCTGGCGGACTGGAACCGCCGAGACCCGGCCGATGGTGCCTATTCCCCTTTCGAGGCCTGGGTCATGCGTCAATTGCTGGAGCAATGGGCCCATCCCGAATTCGCCAGTATCAGGTCCCTCACCGCCAATCTCCATAACAGCCGCTGGAATCGGGGCCTGGTGGTGGAATCGGCCGATTGGACCCCAGCCACCGTTCCATCCTGGAGGGAGTCGATTCTGGAAGGGGTGCGCCGGCCCGCAGCCGTTCTGGGCCTAGGGCCTGGGGCCGTGCTTCAGGGCTTGCGGGAGACGCCCACCCTGCTTCTAATGGACTGGGCCTTTCGCCACGGGCTCATGCAATTTGGAGTGTTTCGCGCTCAGAGGCCTCCCTCTTCGCCTTCCTGAAGGGTGTCCAGCGGATAGGTGCCAAAGAGGGCAAGGTGCTCGCAGAGGGGTCTGAGCTGATCCAGCGCTAGCTGAAGGGCGCCGGCTCCATTGGGGGGCAACACAAGATCCACGAAAAAGATGTACTCCCCCATCTCCCGTTTCGAAGGCCTGGATTCAATGCGGCTCATGTTCAGGCCATGGGCGGCAAAGCAAACCAGAGACTGGAGCAGCGCCCCCGGTTGGTTGGAGCGCAGGGAGAAGGCCAGGCTGGCCAGGGGGCCCGTTTCTTCTCGCGCGCTGCGCTGCAGAAGCAGGAAACGGGTGCAGTTGCCCGGCACATCATTGATGGGATAGGCCAGCACTTCGAGCCCATGGTCGCGAGCGGCCTCCCGTGAGGCGATGGCCGCACGGAAGCGGCTGCCCTTCACCAGGCGGGCTGCCTCCGCCGTGGAGCTGGTGGGCAGCTGGAGGGCGCTGGGGAGGTGTTCGCCAAGCCAGAGGCTGCACTGCGCCAAAGCCTGGGGATGGGAGAGCACCTCACTGATCCCTTCCACCGGGCCACTTCCCAGGAGGGCGTGGCGAATCGGCAACACCAGCGCACGACGCACCGCGAGTTCTGGGTGCTCCCAGAGGGCATCCATGCAGGTGCTCACCCCTCCTTCGACGGAATTTTCCACCGGCACCACGGAGGCTTCGCAGGTGCCTGCAGCGAGGGCCTGGATCACGGCCCGAATGCCCTGTTGGGGGACCAATTCCGCTTGGAGGCCTTCCAACGCGGCCAGGTGCTTGGCGGCCTGTTCCCCATAGGTGCCGACTGGACCCAGGTAGGCGAGGCGCATGGTGAGGGCAGGGGTTCTTCGTAGGATCATGCCCTGCCGGCTTCCCCTGGCCATGCCCTTGGCCTTTAGCTCCAGCCAGCAGCTGGTCCTGCCCGTTACCGAGGGCATCAATCTCTTGCCGGCTTACCTCAGGGAAGAGCAACGGGTCGTGGCCTCCCTGCTGGACCCCAATCATCTGGTCGCCCTCGGCCCTGGCCACTACCGCTACAGGGTTACCAAGGTGCAGGTGTTTCAGCTGCAGATCCAGCCCATCGTGGAATTGCAGACCCACCATCGGGGCGACCGTCTCGAGTTGGAAGCCGTGGATTGCCAGCTGGAGGGGCTGGGCTTGGTGGATGACTTTCAGCTTGGTCTGAACTCCTGGCTCCAGCCTTCGGATCAGGGCCTGGAGGGCGAGGCCACCCTTGCGGTGACCGTGAGCCAACCTCCCTTGCTCAAGCTCGTTCCCCCAAGGGTCTTGGAAGCCACCGGCCGCTCGGTTCTCAGTGGCATTCTGCTGGGCATGCGGAACAGGGTGCGCCTGCAACTGCTCAAGGATTTTCAACAGTGGTGTCGTAGCCAGGGCCACGGCGGCCAGGCCGAGCCTTAAGTCGGATCTTCGAAGCCGGCGGAGGAGGGGGGGAACTGGGCGTCCTGCCCGATCGAGTGCTGGGAGAATGTGCGTCGCAAAAACGTGCGGCGATGGAGCGCAGTGGGGCCCTGCTCCAGCAGGGCCATGCGGTGGTGAGCTGTGCCGTAGCCGGCATGGCGCTCGAGCCCGTAGCCAGGAAATCGGAGGGCCAGACGGCGAATCAGGGCATCGCGCTCCTCCTTGGCGAGCACACTGGCGGCAGCAATGGACGTGCACAGCCGATCGCCTCCCACGAGGGTGCGTTGGGGGCCCGGCCAGGTGCGCAAGGGCAGTGCGCCATCCACCACAACCAATGCGATGGGATGGTTGAGCCGCTGGAGGGCCCGGTGCATGGCCAGTTCGGTGGCGCTGCGGATGCCCAGCCGGTCGATTTCCGTCGCGCTGGCCTGTCCAATGGCCCAGGCTCTGGCCAGGCGACGGATCAGGGGGACGAGCTTGGAGCGCTGGCGTGGGGTGAGGAGTTTGCTGTCCGTGAGGCCGGCCGCGTTCAGACGGGCCTCGGCCCTTTTCGGGAGAATCACAGCCCCAGCGAACACAGGTCCGAAGAGGCTGCCCCGGCCCACCTCATCCACGCCGGCCAGGGCGTCGATGGAGGGCCCTGGGCTCAAACCGTGGCAGAAGAACGTCGACGGCGACGGCGGGGTTCGCCGCTCTCCTCGGCAGCCTCCCCAGCTGGAGACGCCTCAAGGGCGGCCTCCTGCGCAGCCTCTTCCGCGCGATCTTCCAAAGCCCGAGCTCTGCGGTGGGCTGGCACTTCCACCGTCACCAGTTCAGCTGCTGGGGCCAGAGAGGGGGAGACCCCTTCATCTGTTTCGCTTTCGCTGGCGGAAGGGCCTGCATCGGAGGGGGTGCTGCGGGTTTCGCCACCGCCCCGGCCTCGGCGGCGCCTCCTGGATCCATAGGAGCTGGATTGTTGGCGCGCCTCCTCCAGCACGGCTTCCGGGTCACAGCCCGGCCGCACCACGCGCATCACAACATTGTCTCCGGTTGGCATGGGATCAAGCAGCAGGGCCGGATTGAGGCCCATCCACCCATAGACCTCTTCCTGAGTGGCATCCATGGGCACAGCCACGAAATCCAGATCCGGACGGCGGCTGGCCGACTCCGATTCAGGCCTTGCCGTTTCTGGCGCCTCACCATGGGAGCTCAAGCCATTTTCAGACACCGCCAGCACCCCCTCGCCGCTCTCCCCACCTCGGCCGCCTCGGCCGCCCCGTCGCCTGCTACGGCTGGTTGCCGCCTCCGTAGGCATAGGGGTGGCCTCGGGCCTGGCGCTGGGAACGGTGCGCACCACTCCAGGCAGGCTGGCCAGAGGTTGGAGCGTGTCCTTCCCCGGTAACACCGCGACGTGGCCAAGGCCACCACAGCTGGGGCAGGTGCGGCCAAAGAGTTCGTAGATGTTTTGTCCTTGTCGTTTGCGGGTGAGCTCCACCAGACCCAGCTCCGTGAGTTGGGCGATCTGGGGTCGGGCGGAATCGTTGCGCACCGCCTGAGTGAAGTGCTCCAGCAGCTGCAGCTGGTCCCGTCGCGACTCCATGTCGATGAAGTCGATGATCACCACACCGCCGATGTTTCGAAGCTTGAGCTGGCGGGCAATCTCCGTGGCGGCTTCGCAGTTGGTCCACAGCACGGTTTCTCGCGCGTTGGCCGAGCGGGTGAAGGACCCGGAGTTCACGTCAATCACCGTGAGCGCTTCGGTGGGCTCGATGATCACGTAGCCACCGGAGGGCAGATCCACCCGCGGGCGCAGGGCATCACGAATGGCGGCACTGATGCGGAAATGGTCCAGGAGTTCGGAGGATTCCTCATGAAATTCCACCGTCAGCTGGGCCTGGTCGTCCCCTAGGAACCCATTGACCCGGGCTACGGCATCCGGGGCGTCGACCACCACACGCACCACCTCCGGTCCATAGAAGTCGCGCAGCACCCTGTGGATGAAGTCCTCATCCCGATTCAGGAGAACCGGTGGGGAGGCGGTCTCGGCTGCCTGTTGAATCGCTTCCCATTGCCGCAACAGGGCTTCTAGATCGTCGATGAGGAGCTCTTCCCCCACGCCCTCCGCCTCCGTGCGGATCAACAACCCCGACCCTGGCGGTTTGATGAGCACACCCAGCGCCCGCAGACGGTTACGTTCGGCTTCGCTGTTGATGCGCCGTGAGATGTTCACTCCCTGGCCATGGGGCTGGAGCACCAGAAAGCGACCCGGCAGGCTGAGATTGCCTGTGAGCCGTGGCCCCTTGCTGCCCGTGGGCTCCTTCATCACCTGCACCAGAACTTTCTGGCGAGGTTCGAGGAGTTCAGTGATGCCTGCTCCGCCTTTGCGCAGGCGAAGCGGTCCGAGGTCGGAAATGTGGATGAAACCGTTTTTTTCGCTTTCTCCGATGTTGACGAAGGCCGCATCAATTCCCGGCAGCACGTTTTCCACGGTGCCGAGGTAAACGTCGCCGATCTGGTAGCGGCCCTGGGCCACCACCAGCTCCTCGACGCGGTCGTCATTGAGCACTGCGGCAATCCGCAGCTGCTCGGCGATCACGATCTGCTGGGGCATAGAAGGAGAGTGGTCTCTGTTGGAGTCCGGGCCCGCAGGTCAGGACAATCGAGGGAAAGCTGGTGGGTTCTGGGCGCTAGGCCGGAGACACCCTGGACACCTCCGATCCATGGCAGATAACGGAGGTTGGAGCTGACCAGATCTGGTCAGGTTCGCGCCAACTGAACAAACCCTGGAGGTCGTCAGCAAAGTAACGAGAGAGGGAAGCTCTCCCGGATAGGGGCAATAAACCTGATTGGTTCAGCGTTGCTTCCTGGAAGGCTTGCCTGACCTTGGGTCAGAGTTTGGAAGCTTGTGGATTGGTGAGGAGATGGCGCGCCGCCCTCTCACCAAGCTCCTGCAACTTAGCACGTAGCCTGGCCTCTGAGGAAAAGGGCTTCCCGCTTCTGGTGGCCCAAGCGCAGGGGCTGCTCTAGGTGGGTGCTGAGCCAGCTCCGCAGATGCTCGGGCCGCACCCCAAACCCCTGGGCGTCGATCCTGGTCTCCAGAACCAGTTCCACCTCATTGGTGGGCCCGTCGTGCCGCGCCAGATGAAGATTGCGCAGAGCGGGACGGCAATCCCTCTGGCGAGGCCGCCCCTTCTTGTCGTGGTCGTTCCAGATCCATGTGTCGGTTTGCATCAGGGTCTGCAGGGCCATCTCCCAGGTGACGGCTTCGGGCCAGTCCCGCCCTGGGGCCTCGGGGCTGCAGGATTCGTTCTGGAGTCCGAACCGCCAGAGGGCTCCCTCCACCTCCTGCGAGAGGCTTGGCCCCTGCAGGGGCACCACCCTGCAGGAATGCAACCGCAAGCCATCGGGCAGCTCCTGTTGCAGTCGCTGGAGGGCCTGGGGTGCCTCCAGCGGCGCCACCAGCTCCAGATCCAGCCATTCCTCCAGACCCTCCACCCCGAGCGGCAGGGGAAGGGCGATCTGCAGTCGGGGGAGCGGGTGAAAGCCCCCGGTGAAACTCACGGGTAGGCCGCTTCGACGCAGGGCCCGATGCAGAAGGCGCAGGGTGTCCAGGTGGCTGATCCAGGCCAGGGTGCTCCGTTTGCTGAAGCCAAACCTCAGGCGGCAGACGCGCTCACTCGGGGGTTTGCGGCTTGGCAGGGCCGCGGGAATCGATGGCGCAGGGATGACCACGTTGTGCCCAAGTTCCGGCCCACAGACACCGCAATGGCTGCAGGCGGCAAACGAGCAATCCGGCACCTCAGCAGCGGCCAGGGCCCGCTTGAGATCCTCCGCCAGCCAGGTTTTCTCAATCCCTGTGTCCAGATGATCCCAGGGCAGGGGCTGGCGGCAGAAGGTGTCCAGGTCGGAGGGGTCCAGGGCTTCCACGGCGGCCCAATCCCCCAGCTCGAGGGCCCGGTACCGGCCCCCCAGGCCCGCCCCTTCGATGGCGGCCGTCCAGGCGGCATGGCTCCTCTCGGCCGATTCAAACCAGGCGTCCAGACCCGCCCCTGCCTTCCAGGCCGCCTCGATCACAGGGGCCAGGCGCCTGTCCCCCCGCCCGATGAAATCCTCAATGGCTGCGAGCCGGGTGTCGGTGAAGTTGCTCTTCACCCCCCGCAGGCCCCTCAGGGCCTGCCGCAACAGCTCCTGCCGCCGGCGGATTTCCCCATGGCTCACGCTGTGCCATTGGAAAGGGGTATGGGGCTTGGGGGTGAAGGTGCTGATGGTGAGGTTCAGCTGCAGCCGCCCCAGATCGGCGCAGTCCTGCTGCAGGCGCTGGCAGGTGTCGGCGATGCCCAGCACATCCCCGTCTGTTTCCCCGGGGAGTCCCACCATGAAATAGAGCTTCACCTTGCGGTAGCCGTTGTCCATGGCGGTGCGGATACCCCGCAGCAGGTCGGCATCGCTCAGGCCCTTGTTGATCACATCCCGCAGCCGCTGGCTGCCGGCTTCGGGCGCAAAGGTGAGCCCGGCCTGACGGGTGCCGCCGAGGATGTGGGCAATGTGGGTATCGAAGCGGTCGACCCGCTGGCTGGGCAGGGTGAGGCTGATGTTGTGCTCGGCCAGTCGGTTGCGCAGCTCCACGCCCACCGCGGGTAGGGAGAGGTAGTCGCTGCAGCTCAGAGACAACAGGGAGAAATCCGCGTAGCCCGTTCGCCCCATTCCCTCCTCCACCGCTTCGATCACCTCTGCGGGGTCCACATCCCTGGCCGGGCGGGTGAGCATGCCGGGCTGGCAGAAACGGCAGCCACGGGTGCAGCCCCGCCGGATCTCCACCGTGAGCCGGTCGTGCACCGTTTCGATGTGGGGGACTAGGCCCGTGGCGTAATGGGGCATGGGCGTCGCCGTGCGGCGCCTGATCCGCTGGGGTAGATCGGATTCCAGGGGACCGATCGTGACCCCATCAGCCCCTGGCCCATACAGGGAAGGTGCGTAAACCCCGGGCACCTGGGCCAGATCCCGCAGCAGCTCCCGCCGGCTGAGGCCAGCCGCCCGGCCCTCGGCCACCACCAGGCCAATCTCTGGCAACAACTCCTCCCCATCCCCAAGGGCGATGAAGTCGAAGAAGGCGGCAAAGGGCTCCGGATTGCTTGTGGCCGTTGGACCCCCGGCAAAGATGAGGGGCGGGGCCTCCGGATGGGAGAGGGGGAGGTCGCCGCGGCAGGCCGCATGCAGAGGGATGTCGGCTAGATCCAGCATCTCCAGGATGTTGGTGCCCCCAAGTTCGTAGCTGAGGGAAAATCCCAGCAGGTCGAAGGCGCTCAGGGGGCGGCGGCTCTCTACGGCAAAGAGGGGGATGCCCCGCTCCCGCAGCCGGGTGGCCAGGTCGGCCGCGGGCAGGTAGGCCCGATCACAGAGTTGGCCGGGGACCGTGTTGAGAATCGAATAGAGAAGAATGTGGCCCAGGTTGCTGGCCCCCACCTCGTAAACCTCGGGGTAGGTGAGGGCCCAGCGCACGCCGGCCGTGCTCCAGGCCTGGGGCCAGTCCCGGCTGCGGACCCCCAGCTCGTTGCCCAGGTAGCGCCCGGGTTTGGCTACCTCGAGGTCGATGAGGTTGGCCACATCCACCGGAGCGGTTGCAGGGGTGGGGGGCACGGCAGCACGGGGCACTGCCCTGATGGTATGCACGCTGCTGTCCGTCGGGCGCCGCGCCATAGGACAATCGCGCCCAGTTCCCCCGAGCCCGCCCCGCGGGCCGCATGCGTGTCATGGTTCAGGTCAACGGCAATTACCTCAAGCTCAAGGCCGGCTACCTGTTCCCCGAGATCGCCCGGCGCGTGAAGGCCTTCAGCGAGGCCCATCCGGAGGCGGCCATCATCCGCCTGGGCATCGGGGATGTCACGGAGCCGTTGCCAGAGGCCTGTCGCGCCGCCATGAAGGCCGCCATTGATGAGATGGGCACGCGCGAGGGTTTCCATGGCTACGGCCCGGAGCAGGGTTATGCCTGGCTGCGGGAAGCGATCGCCACCCACGATTTCCAGGCCCGCGGCTGTCAGGTGAGCGCGGAGGAGATCTTCGTCTCCGATGGCTCCAAGTGCGACAGCGCCAACATCCTTGACATCCTGGGGGAGGGCAACAGGATCGCCGTCACCGATCCGGTGTATCCGGTGTACGTGGACAGCAACGTGATGGCCGGCCGTACCGGTGAGCCCGATGGGGCGGGGCGTTACGGAGGCCTCACCTATCTGCCGATCAACGCCGAGAACGCCTTCACCGCCCAGATTCCTTCCGAACCGGTGGATCTGATCTACCTCTGCTTCCCTAACAACCCCACCGGAGCGGTGGCCACCAAGGAGCAACTCCAGGCCTGGGTGACCTACGCCCGCTCCACCGGGGCCCTGATTCTGTTTGATGCGGCCTACGAGGCCTTCATCCAGGACCCCTCCCTGCCCCATTCGATCTATGAGATCGAAGGTGCCCGGGAGTGCGCGATTGAGTTTCGCTCCTTCTCCAAAAATGCGGGCTTCACGGGCACCCGCTGTGCTCTCACCGTGGTGCCCAGGGGGCTGATGGGCAGGGCGGCCAACGGGGAAGCCGTGGAGCTCTGGGGCCTCTGGAACCGGCGCCAGAGCACGAAGTTCAACGGCGTGAGCTACATCGTGCAGCGGGGTGCCGAGGCCGTTTACTCCCCCCAGGGCCAGGACCAGGTGAAAAAGCTCGTTGCCTTTTACATGGACAACGCGGCGATCATTCGCCGGGAGCTGGTGGCCGCCGGGCTGCAGGTGTACGGCGGTGAGCAGGCCCCCTATGTGTGGGTGAAAACCCCGAAGGGCGTGGATTCCTGGGGTTTCTTCGATCTCCTGCTGGGCCAGGCCCATGTCGTGGGGACCCCCGGCAGCGGTTTTGGTGCCGCCGGAGAGGGCTACTTCCGCCTCTCCGCCTTCAACAGTCGAGCCAATGTAGAGGAGGCCATGGGCCGCATTCAGGCGGCCCTGGCGGCCTGAATGCGGCCCTAAAGCCGCACCAGCTCTTGCTGGAGCTGCTCTCGGAAGAGGGCCACCGTCCCTGTCAGGCCCTCCGCCAGAGGGATCTGGGCCCTCCATCCGAGGGCGGCAAGCCGGCTGACATCGAGCTGCTTTTTCGGTGTGCCATCCGGTTTGCTCGCATCCCAGAGGATCTCTCCGCGGAAGCCCGTGGCCTGGGCCACGGCTTCGGCCAGCTCCCGAATGGTGAGGTCGATGCCCGTCCCCACATTCAGGTGGCTGAGGGGCTGGCCGGCGTCATCCCGGGGCCCGGCCTCAGCATCGGGATCCCACTTCTCCAGGGCGAACACGCAGGCCTCCCCGAGATCATCGGCATGGAGAAACTCCCGCAGAGGGGTGCCTGTGCCCCAGCAGGTGACGCTGGCATCGCCCCGCTCCGTGGCCTCATGGAAGCGCCGGATCAGGGCCGGCAGCACATGGCTGTTGGTGGGGTGGTAGTTGTCGCCCGGGCCATAAAGGTTGGTGGGCATCAGGCTGATGGCATCGAAGCCGTGCTGCCTGCGCAGGGCAGCGCAGAGTTTGATTCCCGTGATCTTTGCGATGGCGTACCACTCATTGGTGGGCTCAAGAGGGCCCGTGAGGAGCGCTTCTTCGCGGATGGGCTGGACGGCGAATTTTGGATAGATGCAGCTGCTGCCCAGAAAGAGCAGGCGCCGCACGCCATTGCGCCAGGCGCTTTCGATCACATGGTTCTGGATTTTCAGGTTGTCGAGTAGGAAGTCGGCGGG
>JBIIHR010000263.1:0-3110 GCA_044235655.1 Cyanobium sp.
GCATCAGCGGCTTGGTGATGCCGTTGGTGCCCTCGGGATGTCGCAATCTGGCCGGCCCGCCCAGTCTGGCGACATGCACGAGGGACGTTTACGGGAACGACCAACGTTTCTCCATGCCCCTGCTGCTGGAACTGGCGAAAGGCATGGCCAGCGTCGGCGCGCACCTGCACGAACGTGGGATCTCGCACGGGGATTTCTATGCGCACAACATCCTCTATCACCCAGAAGGCGGCTGCTTTTTGGGGGACTTTGGGGCCGCCTCCTTTTACCCACCCCAGGCCCGTGGAGACGCCAATCCGTTTGAAGCGCTGGAAGTGCGTGCCTTCGGCTGCTTGCTTGGCGAGTTACTGGAGCGCTGTGCATCCGAAGAGGATGGGCGCATCCCATCGTTGAAGGCGCTGCAACGTCGCTGCATGGCGCCAATGGCGGCGAGCCGGCCCAGTTTCACCGAACTGGTCGCCACGTTGACATCCCTGCACCCCTGAGGGTGCTGAGGGGCCGGGCCTAGGGGCAGCCTTGTTTGTCGGGTTGTTGAAGAGCAACGTCCGCCTCATCAATCGCCTGATTGACGCGAGCCATCGCCTTGGGGTTGTCCGTGATTGATGTGACCCTCGGGATTTTGAGATCGTCAGCCCAACCGATCCAGTGGACGAGAGGGCCCTGCCAACAGGTTCGCCACGGGATGACGTCGGACGTCACGCCCTGGGCAAGGGCGCTGTAGCGCGAGACAGTCCCGTCATAGGGCCACAGTGAGGGGTCGCCACCGGCAGCTTGTAAGTAGGTGCCACCCAGCAAGGTGACAGGGATGCCTCGGAGCGCACTGCCCTGGGCGGCGTTCCACCCTCCGGGCCCAGACGTGTACCAGACCGTGTTCAAGGCACTGAGACCTTTATCCTTTGCCTTCACTAACTCCCCCCAGTTCTGGACCGATTGCTCGCAAAAGGGAATGTTCTTGCAGGCCGCCAGGTCGATTTCCTTGGCATAGAAGCGGGGTGGTGTCGACCCCGTATGGGGCGTAGAGAGGGTGACGAGAGAACGCACCTTGATTGGCGAATTGATGTCCTTCAGCACTTTGATCGCGGCGCGGCTCCACATTCCGCCATTGGAGTGGCCGACAAGATCCACATCGGTGATCCCGTACCGGGTGTTGAGGTATTCCAAAAAGCGAACCAATCGCTCACCACCGGCGTTCCAGTCCCCTGTCGACACGATCGTCATCGACGCAGGTAAAGGCCGTGGACATTTGGCGAAGGGGCCGACCGTGTCGTTCGGGGCCTCCTCGACCACGCCCCAGTTGTCCATCACTGGCGCTGTGAACACATGCTTGCCTTTGCCGAGCAGGAAGTTGCGAAGGGCACTGAAGGTGTTGCCCGCGGCGAGGAAGCCATCACCATCCTTACAAGCCTGAGTCGGCGTCGTAAAAGGCGTACGTGTCGCGCCACCGGAAACCAGGACGACGGCTCGGGACTGCTTCGACGCCATGGATGGGTTGGCTCCAAGAGCCATGGCCAGACCAACCAGGGAAACAATGAAGCACTTCACCATAAAGACCTCCTAGAACTGTGTTTGGTTGGGGCCAGTCGCACCGGGACTGAGCCGTGAGCCCGGCGGAGCTGGCTTGAGCACGGCCTCAAGAGAGCTGCTCGGGGAACAGATCCCGCCAGAAGCTGCAGCTGTGGTAGGCGTTGGCGTCGTAGGCAGCTGACTGGCCCGGAATCAACCGCATCACATGGGTTCCACCCTTGAAGATCGGCCAGGCAGGCAAGCCGGCGGCACTGGGCACCCCCTTAGCCGCAAACGTGGCCACCATCTGCTGCATCTGATCGGCCAGGGGCTGGGATGCCGGCAACAGATCGGGGGCGTCGATGCGACTGGTGTTGGAGAGGTGGGGGAAGAGATAATTGAGGGCCGCGGAATGCACGGCACCGAATTCCATCCTCGGATCGGGTGTCGCTGTGATGCCTACCCCCAGCACCAGAGCGTTGGGATCGGCGAACTCAAACCCATAGATCGGCATGCCGATGCGCTTGCTCATCTGCGTGGCCGAGTGCAGATAGAGGCAGTTGCTGATACCCACCTTCGGGTTGTAGTGGGAGATCACGGAGCCGATGGTTTCGGGGGCGCGATTCGGATCCCGGAGCGGATAGCGCGCCAGGATACGATCGCGCCGCCCCTTCAGGAGCGGGCTGTCGGGATTCAGGTTCTGTTCCGCGTCGGTCCTGTAGTGGGCGAAAAGCCGATCGGCGTAAGTGGCGGCGGTGATCGGATCAGGGGATTGTTGGTCGTAGCCCATGTAAAGGCGGAGCTCATCGCGGGCGCCACCCATCAGCAGCGGCACGTTGAGCACCTTCCCCTCGGCCAGGGCCTTCGCCATGGAGCGCGGGTTGGCACCGCTCGGGCCAATCGATGGGCCGAAGGTCAACGTCCTTCCCTGGGTGGCCCACGCGCCCGCCTGCAGCAGACCCTTCTCCCCATGGACGGGGTCGACCAGCGGTTTGGACCTCAGGCACGCCAGGAGCAGCGCCGGCTCGTTCTGGGTGCAACCCACGCGGGAGGCAATCGTGGTGCCAAGAGCGCTGTACTCCTGCACCGTGGGCAGCGAAGCCAGACAACCAGCACTCATCACCACCGCTTTATGGAACAGACCCCGGCTCAGCTCCGGGGCAGCCAGATGCATGCAGATCGAGCCCGCCCCCGCCGATTCCCCCGCCACCGTGACGTTCGAGGGATCCCCACCAAACGCAGCGATGTTGCGCTGCACCCAACGCAGGGCTTCCCGCTGATCCAGCAGGCCCAGATTTCCATTGGTGGCAGGATCAAAAGCCGGATGGGGCATGAAGCCCAACACACCAAGGCGATAGTTGACACTCACCACAACGAGCCCCTGCCGGGCCAGGGCATCGAGCCGATAGAGGTTGGAGCTGCCGCCAACGAAGGCACCGCCGTGGATCCAGACCAGAACCGGCAACCGCTGACCCGCGGGGACAGAGCGGGGCCGGCTCACATTGAGGCTCAGGCAATCCTCTGCGTCGCTGGCCTCGGTGAGCCCGAAGCGGGCCTGCTGGGGGCAGGCAGGGCCGAAACTGGCGCCGTCAAGCAGCTCCTTCCAG
>JBIIHR010000264.1:0-3109 GCA_044235655.1 Cyanobium sp.
CGGCCCAAAACCTAGCCGAGAGCCTCGGTTACATCAGCCTGCCAACGGCGGTGATGGAGAAAGGGAGAAAGGCCCTGGAGACGATTCAGCCGTGAGGCAGGGGCGGGGGTCAGAGGGCACAGCTCTGGCGGAAATTCCATAGATCTGGCGTTTGCCCCTCCACGGACCACCCGTAGAACTGGAGCTGAGCGGGCGGGGGCATGGCAGGCGGAGTAGATCGTTTCACCCTGCCTGTAGATCCTATTGTCTCTGTGAATGAATTCTGTTTAGCGCCACTGGTCCGGCTTGGCAGTGCGAGGAGACACCGTTGACCATGGCAAGGCCCTACCTGGAGATGAAGGGGGTGGAAGCCTGGCTTGGCCCGCGGCAAGTATTTCAGAACCTCTCCCTCAACCTCTTCAAAGGAGAACACACGGTGGTTCTCGGACCGAATGGCGCGGGGAAAAGTTCCCTCATCCGACTTCTCAGTCGGGAGCTCTATCCCGTGGTGCGGGAGGGCACCTGGCTGCGGATGTTTGGGAGCGAAACCATCAACCTATGGACGCTCCGCTCGCGGATGGGTGTGCTGCCTCAGGATCAGCACAACACCTACAGGGGGGATGTACGGGCGTTTGATGTGGTGCTCTCCGGTTTCTTTGGCTCCGTGGGATTGGGGCGAAGCCAGCAACCCAACAGCCAGCAGAAGCAGAGAGTGGCGGATCTGATGGACCTGATGGAGTTGACCGATCTGCAGAGCGAACCGTTCGGCGGCCTCTCGGAAGGCCAGAGGCGCAGACTGCTGCTGGCACGAGCCTTGGTGCACAACCCTGAAGTTTTGGTTCTGGATGAACCCACCAACGGCCTGGATCTGCAGGCGAGGTATCAACTACTGGATCATCTTCGCCAGCTCAGCAAAAGGGGAACCACCCTGCTGCTGGTGAGCCATCGGATTGAGGAAATTGTTCCTGAGATCCACCGGGCGGTCTTCCTGAAAAACGGCACGGTGGTGGCCGATGGCCCATGCCATGACTTGTTAGCTGATCATCCGCTGAGTGCCCTATTTGGCACCCCGCTGCACGTTGTGACCTATGGAGGGCACAGACAGGTGCTGCCAGGAAAGGGCGAGACGGATCGGGATTCTGCGAATGATTGATGGAGGTATAGAAGCCACACCTGACGAGACTCATTGATTTGCAGTGCATTTGGCCGGGTTCCTTCTCCCGGTCAGCCGGAAAAAATAAAGCGCGCTTGCTGTAGACCAGGATCCCTCCGACTCGTTACACTATGGGTGTTCTTGGGATAACGAATCATGCTGACCGGAGCAGACCTTCTCAGCAAAGTTAAGGAGCTGGGTGATGTCTCCAAATCCGAGCTCGTTCGCAGCTGTGGCTATGTGAGCACCAAAAAGGATGGAACCGAACGTCTCAACTTCACTGCGTTCTATGAGGCTCTGCTGGAAGCCAAGGGTGTCAACCTGGCTGAACACGGCTCGGCGAAAGGTAAAGCCGGTCGGAAACTGAGTTATGTGGCCACGGTGCAGGGAAATGGCAATCTGCTGGTGGGCAAGGCCTATACAGCTCTCCTCGACCTCAATCCGGGCGATGAGTTTGAAATCAAGCTCGGCCGCAAGCAAATCCGCCTTGTGCCTGCTGGAGCCCCGGAAGAGGAGTGAGGTTGGCTACTGGAGCTGCAGCCAGCACTGGAGCTGCATCTCCTGCCCACCCGCTGAGGATCTCCCTGCCAAGGCAAGGCCATGCTTGAGGTGGCACTGGCCATGGTGGAGCAGGAGGGAAAGTGGTTGGTCCAACTCCGCGATGATCTGGATTGGATTGCGGCTCCGGGTTGCTGGGGGCTGTTCGGAGGACATCTGGAGCCTGGCGAAACAGCTGAGGAAGCCCTGAGGCGGGAATTGCTCGAGGAAATCTGCTGGAGTGCAGGTGCCGTACGCCCCTGGTTCAACCACCGGAGTCCCCAGCGGGTCGCCCACTTTTTTCTCACTACGCTGATCGCCCCCCTGGACACCTTGCAGCTCCAGGAGGGCCAGGATGTGCTGTTCGCTGACATTCAATCCTTGCAATCGGGCCGGGTGTGGAGTCCGGCCATCCAAGAATTCAGGCCGCTTGCACCCTCACTGCAACTGGCGATCAAAGAACTGAACCGTGGTTCACAGTTCTCAATGGGAAGCTAGGTAGCTCTGCTCAATTCACTTGTGTCAGAAGTTCAACACCTATACGTTGGACGCATTCGACCCCCTGAGACACAGATGAGCCACCCCCATTCCCACCACGCCGTCTCCAATGCAGCGGGCGCTGAGATCAACCCTGAATGGGTGTTTCTTCAGTCATTTGACGGGGAAGGGGATCCCGTCGAGGCCTATTTCGAATGCATCAGCCAGTGCTCACTGGATGATGGGGAGTGTGTCACGGTCTGCACCACAATTCTGAGGGAAAGCTGAAGAATTCGACAAACTGAGCACAAAAAAGGTTGAAAGGGGGAGTCGTCCTCCTCTCAACCTTTTTTCTATGAGGGATCTAGTTGGCTCTGCACACCGGATCTGACGTTAGAACCATTCAGCGACGGCAGCTTCCCGTGCGTTCACATGCGCATGGGGTGTGGTGCGACGAAAGTCCAGGGTGATCGACCGCTTTTGTTCTCCATCGGCAGCTAACGCCTGAATGGGATAGGTCTGATCGCCGTCTGGAAAAGCCATGTGCAATCTGAAGGTGCCATCACTGGTGAGAGCATGCTGATCAGCACCCACGGTGAGAGTGGCAGCCGGATCAGTGGCGCCATAGACAATCAACTCGGCATCCGCCACCAACCAAAAACTGCGTTGGCGGGGAGCAAGACCAGCTCCAGAGGCTTCCCGGCCACTGGCCCAGGGTCCGGCACCTGAAAGATGCCCCCCTGCCGAACCATGGGACCAAGCACCTTGCTCATGGAAGGCCTCCGACCCCAAACGGGGGCGCTGGTAACCCGAGTTGGACTGCTGGTACAGGCGCTCGTGCTGCCCAGGCATCGCACGGGGAGCGTCCCAGGTGACTGCATCGTCCCGGGTCTCGACCATGGAGAAGGGGACGAACGCGGAGCTGCCAAGATCCAGATCCCCAGGCATCCGGGCAACGGAGGA
>JBIIHR010000265.1:0-3108 GCA_044235655.1 Cyanobium sp.
AGCGGCCATGCCGCCGGGCTGCACCGCCTGGCCAGCCAGGCCGGTGAACGTTTCCTCGGGGGCGTGATCCTCTACGACGGCATCCAGAGCGTGCCCCTGGCACCTGCAGCCGGCCGCCCGATCTGGGCCCTGCCGCTCTCCAGCCTCTGGCACACCCCCTGACTTGGTGCCCTGTTCTCGCGCCTCAGCCCATCACCCCCACATCATCCACATCCTCCACATCCTCCACATCCACCGCAGCCACCACCACAGCCGCCACCATCGCCCCCCCCTCCACTGGAGGCGATGACGGGCTGCGCTGTCTGGAGCCCCGCCAGCTCCAGACTCAACGCCAGGCTGGTGGACAGGCTCACCCAACCCAGCATGGCAAAGGCGCTGAGTTGGCTCGCCATTGCGGTGGCATCGGGATTCCCAATGCCGGCAGACCTGCTCAGTTGCTTTCGCATCTCCTCTCCCCTTTTGGTCAGCCTCGGGGGATGGATGACAAACCGAAACCAGGCAAAGGTCACCGCCAAAAGGCACAGGAACAGGATGCCCACCGGGCGACCAGCCTCAATTCCCAGTCCAAGCCGCACCACTCCCAACAACCAGAGCCCACCCAGCAGCAACGCCGCCCAGACCCTCGCCTTCGCCAGAGCCGTTTCCGAACAGATCAGGCCCTGCCCCTCCAGGCTCCTGCGAATCGGCGCCAACAACTCCCGCCGGCTAGCCAAGGTGTCGATCAACGACACACCGACCGGTGATCGTCCGTTCATCTCCCTGAGAAGCTCCCTATCCAGTGGGGTGTCTGTCGTGGCGGGCTGGCTGAAAAGGGTGCGGAAGCCATGGCCCACGGGCTCGATCCGCCCTTCGAGTACCAGCCGGAGAATCGCTGTCTTCACCGTGCGCTCCTCCCGGCCCGCCAGGAAAGCCATCTCCAATGGAGACAGGTTCGGTTGATCCGACAACCGAGCCCCCGGCTCCCGCGCCAGAAGGTCGCACCCCTCCCGCACCAGGACCACACTCAACCACGCCAAGAGGCCATACAGGAGCAGGAACTCCGGTCCACTCAGGGACAGGGGAAACGCGGCCCCCGTTGAGGCGACGGCCCCACAGCCACTCGCTGCCAGGCCTACGAAAGCCAACAGACCCCGCCCAGGCCAACCGAGCCGGAACAAGCCTCTGATCCCGCCAAGCCTTGGTCGAGGCACGATCCAGCAGCGGCTGGTCTCCAGGCGCTGCCAGCGCTGCCCACAACGAAACCGATCCTCTACAGCTGGCCAGATATCCGTCGGTGGCCGCGCACCAAACGCCACCTCATAGCTCGCCAATGTGCGCTGATACCCCTCCCGCAGCCGCGCCCCCTCCTCCGCGCTGCCCTTGGATGGGTTGTGGTGCAATGGCTGCCCCAACACCTGTGGGCAGAACTCCTCCCAATACACCCGGCTGTCCAGCAGGTGCAGATGCCAGGCCTGATCCACAGCGTCTGAAGGGCAGACGGGATGGCCCACGGTCACCGCAAGCAGGAGAAAGCGGCGGTATTCCTCCATCACTCGGGCCGCCTTCTGCGTCGACCAATCGTTGTCCCGTGCCAGCCGGCCCGCGAAGGTCAACGACGCACTGGGCGAATCAAAACACCACCGCGCCAGACGGTCCTGAACAAGCTGTGGGGAGGGGACCTTGTGCTGAGCTTCCATCGGTGAACAAAACAGTGTTCATCGACAGTTTCAGCAGAGCCCTGAAGGTGTCAATCTTGGGTAGATCTAACAAGGTCGAAGCAAGTGGAACGGGCGCCCCCAGCTGCAGGCTGCATCCCTGCCACCGCCATGCCGCTCTCCCTGCTGGCCAACCTGATCCAGTGCTCTGAGCAGACACGCTTTGCCAAACAGCGTTATAGCGAGAGCAACTGGCAATTCATCACCTCCACCGACAGCGAGGTGCGCATTAAGGAGGATCAGTCGTTCGACAGCGAAACGTTCCATGGCCCAGAAACGGTGTCGTGGCTGGCGCTGGCGGGAGGGGCAGGAACCCTGCAGGCTCGGGCGATCTAGGTCATCTGCCAAGCCGTGTCCGGCGCTGCAGACTGCTCTCGACGATGAAGCTCTGGCCATCTGTCAGCAGCAGGCGGGACGCTCCTTTTCCGTTTCAACCCCACACGAGCAGCCACTACAAGAAACTCAAGTCGTTATTAAAAAATGGCACATCGATCAATCCATGGACAAGAACAGTGATCCATACACAAAGCAAAGCAATAAAGACAGCATGTTTCTGACGCTGAATTCGTTGCCATGCATTTTGGAGCGAGAGATAGACAATACCAGCACCAGCAGATAACCCGACCACACCCAACTCAACCCAGAAGTTCAGAACAATCATGTGCGGATAAACCAACAACTCTTGATTAGAAGAGGTTCGATAGCGCTTGTAAACTTTCTGAAAGCTCCCCAGGCCAGCCCCTTGAATGGGGCGATCCGCTAGCAAACGAGACGTATTTTCCCAGAGCACGTTGCGCGAGCCGAGCGACCCTTCGGTAAAAGCACGCGTCATGTATGAGCGCGTATCAGGAACAGCAATGAACAGACATACGGCGAAGACGACGATGATCAACAAACGACGTGCGTGCCGTGAAAAGAATAGATACGCAAAAATCCCGACCAGAAGCCCCACCAAAGCTCCATCGGATCGGGAGAGAAGAACGGCGATCAATCCAGAAATTGAAGCGGCAGCCGAGAGAAAGATCGTTTTGCGGTCTTGCGATGCATGCTCGGTTTTGCACAGCAGGAAGACAGCATAGAAAGTAGTAAAAGGCGCAATAAGAAGTCCAAGTGAGTTTGGATGAGGGAACAAGGAACTCGCACGACGAGGCACTTCGTCAATCCACGGCTTGGGAGATGAAAGAAGATCCGCATGCTGAAGAAGTGCGTGGGTCCCGACAAGAACCAACAGGATTGCTCCACTTACAAAGCCAAAACGGATGTGTTTCTTCTCAAAAATTCCCGCATCATACAAACACCAGCCAATCACTGCAACAATAAAATGCTCAACGAAGTACACGCGGAAAACACCAAGTGAGAACTTAGGGTCGGCAGAAAAAAAGATGCCGATCGCGCCAGCCGCAATAAAGATTGA
>JBIIHR010000266.1:0-3106 GCA_044235655.1 Cyanobium sp.
GGGTGCCGGCTTCCAACCAGAAGTTGGTGAGCACGGCCTTCGCCCTGGACCGGCTCGGCCCCGAATTCAGGCTCAACACCCAGCTCTGGAGGTTGGGAGATGGCACGTTGCGCCTCACGGGCCAGGGGGATCCCGATCTGGCCCTCCCCCACTTGCAGCGGTTTGCACAGTTGGCCCTCCGCTCCGGGGGGAGCGCGGGCCCTTCAGGCACGGTGGTGCGCCTTCAGGTGGCCGAGGAACCTAAACAGGCCTGGTGGCCCCAGGGTTGGAACTATGCCGATCGGGCCTACTCCTATGGGGCACCGATCACCCGGCTGGCGATCACCAGCAACGCCATTGATGACGCCGTCAGCAATCCCATCTCCCGCCTTCAGACCCTGCTGAAGCGAACGGCAGCCCAACAGGGCGGGGATATCCAGATGTCGCTGGTGCCGGCGGAACAACCCCTGCCCGCCGATGCGGTGCTGCTCCACGAAGAGCCCTCCACCTCCATGGGGGGCTTGTTGAGTCTGGCCAATACGGAGAGCCACAATTTCACCGCCGAGGTCTTGCTCCGCTCCGGTTCTGGCACCTGGGATCTTCCTGAGGCCGTCAGGCGCCAAACTGTTTGGCTGAGCCAGCAAGGCTTGCCGATGCAGGGCGTACGCATCGCGGATGGAAGCGGCCTGGATCGGACCAACCGACTCACCAGTCGATTCCTTACCGCCCTGCTCCTGCGCATGGATCAGCATCCCTACGGACGCACCTACGTCAGTTCCATGGCGATTGCGGGGCGCAGAGGCACCCTTCGCAACCTCTATAACGGCACCAGCCTGGACGGACGGGTCTATGCCAAAACAGGCACCCTGACAGGAGTTCGCTCCATCAGTGGCCTGTTGGTCACGGAAGCAGGACCCCGTTACTTCAGTGCGATCTCCAATGGGGCCAGCGCACCGAATGCCACCATCGGCCGGATTCTGAGGGACGCCCAGAACGTCAGTTTGTGTCCCTAAAGAAATCCCCCAGTTCGGTGAAGTGAACTGGGGGATGATGGATGGCCATGACGAGGGAAGCCAGAGCTCAGCTGGCCAGACGCCCGCCAGCGGCTCGACGAAGGCGATTGGCAGCCTGTTGAGCACGAGCCCGAACGGCACCATTGGGATCTACACCCTGGGAGGGATCCCCATGGGACGAACCGGAGTGGTGGGGAGCACCAGATGACGACGGGGTCTCTTTCCCTTGCAAGCGCATCAATTCCCTGCGACCGCCCAAGACAATCTGGCTGAGGTCTTGAAGACGGGTTTCCAGCTCACCGAGCACCTGCTCGGCATAGCGGTTGGCCCCATCCTGAATGGCTCCAGCATCCTGGCGGGTGCGGGCTACCAGCACATCACATTGCTGTTGGGTCTGCTGGCGGAATTGGATGGCTTCCTGGTGGAGGCGTTCAGCTTCTGCCTGGCTGTCCCGCTGAACGCGAAGGCTCTCCTGACGAATGGCTTCCAGCTCCTGGAGGGCCTGTTGACGGACCCGCTCATGTTGCTCCATCAGCTGGCGGGAGCGATCAACCGCCTCGGCCTCCAATTGGGTGCGACGTTGCTGGGCTTCCTGCTCCAGTTGCTGGCGACGCGCAGCGAAGGCCTGATCCATCTGGGCTATCCGCCCTTGGTGCTCCTGTTCGGCTTGGGCCGCCTGGGCACGGACCTGGGCCTGGAGCTGTTCCCCCTGAAGGCGCGATTGCTCACGCACATCGGCCGCTTGGCGCTCTGCCTCCTGGCGGACGGAAGAGGTGGCGATGAGCTGTTCACGCTCCCTTCTCGCCTGGGCCACGATCTCCTCAGCCTGCTGCTTGGCCTTCTCGATAAAGCCCTCCCGTTGGCGAAGAAGTTCATCGGCCTGGGAAATCTGTAGGGGCAGGGCCTCCCTCAGGGCATCCATCGCCTCGATGGCGTCCTGCTCATTCACCAGTCGCCCTCCACTGAAGGGAATTCGGCTGCCGTCGAGAACGATCTCCTCAAGCTGATCGAGTTGGTCGAGAACCGTGATGCGCGTCTCGGACATGTCAACGGATAGGGGATGCCCGATTAAAGAACGTCACGAGATCTTCTGCCACTCCCCGGGGCACCATATGGGACACATCCCCGCCAAATCTGGCCACCTCCTTGACAACGGAACTGCTGAGGAAGCTGTGATGGGCAGAAGTGGCCAAGAACAGGGTTTCCAGATGGGGGGCCAGAGTCTTGTTGGTGTGAGCCAGCTGAAGCTCAAATTCGAAATCACTCAGGGCCCTCAGACCTCGCAGGATCACGCCAGCACCCGCATCCCTGGCCACGTCCACGGTAAGGCCGTCGAAACTTCTCACCTCCACACCCTGAAGGTGGTTCGTGGCCTCACGGATCTGTTGCAGGCGTTGTTCAAGGGGAAACGTGGGAATTTTGCTGGGGTTCTGCAACACCGCCACCACAAGACCGTCAAACAGGACAGCACCGCGCTCAATCAGGTCAAGGTGGCCCAGAGTGAGCGGATCAAAACTTCCGGGGTAAAGGGCCCGCATGGAACTGAGCGGATGGAACCTTTCTAGAGTCAGGCTCAACCCACCTGCGCAACATGACGCCAACACCAGGCCTTCCCCCCCTCGATGCCGCCGCCAAGAAGACCCTGCTGCGGAAGATCCCCCATGGGGTGTTCATCTGTGGCGTGCGGGAAGGGGAAGAGGTGAATGGCTTCACCGCCAGCTGGGTGACCCAGGGATCCTTTGAACCTCCCCTGGTGGTGATGGCAGTCAGGGCCGATTCCGCCAGTAACGGCATGATCCAGCGCACGGAACGCTTTTCATTGAATGTGTTGCCCTCGGATCAGAAGGATCTGGCGGCTGTGTTCTTCAAACCCCAGAAAGCCATTGGTGGTCGGTTCGACGCTGCTCCCTTCCAGCTTGGCCCCCTGGGGCTCCCGATCCTTGAGGCCGCCTTGGGGGCCGTGGAATGCGAGGTGGTGGGCCAGGTGAGTCACGGAGACCACACCGTGTTTGTCGGGGAAGTGAAGAGCGCGGTGCTGCAGCGGGAGGGCGACGCCCTGGAACTGGCTGGCACGGGATGGCAGTACGGGGGTTGAACGGCGGCGCAGCGTCCCG
>JBIIHR010000267.1:0-3101 GCA_044235655.1 Cyanobium sp.
CAAGAGTCTTAAGCCAGCTGAAGGAACAACGGACAAAACGGAAGCGCTGATTAGACTGTAATGGAGAAAGGAATCTGAACCAACACTGAAACGCTGGGGAATCGCCTCAATGACAGCTTTACTTCGACCCTTCCTGTTTGCCAAAGCACTCTACCTGGATCGGAAACAACGGAAGAGGATCGAGCAACTGGAAACCGAAACGCTGGCCAAAGTGGAGGAGGTTTTAGATGAAAATGTGCCCATCCACCTGGAGCTGGGTCATCGCCATGCCCAGACCCAGGATTGGCTCACCCTCGACCAGAATCTGGCCTGCGATTTCTTCTGGGATTACCGCAATGGCATCCCCTTTCCATCGGACTCCATCGACCGGTTGTTTTCCCACAGAAATCTCCAGCAGCTTTCGGGGCAACAATTAGATTTTATCCTCAAGGAGTGCTTCCGGAGCCTCAAACCTGGTGGGGCCTTTTTCTTCTCCGTCCCCGATGCCGAACCCTTTCTTCGGGCCTACGTGGAGAGGCGCTCCCATGTGGATGCCAACAATGAAGCCGTATGGAAGCCAGGGTGGCATGAAACCGGTAGCCGCATCGACCAGGTGACCTATGTGGCCTACTGCAATGGCAACGCCCAATTCATGTTTGATCGGGAGAATGTGATTCATCTCTGTGAGAAAGCTGGCTTTCGACCTACGGAATTGCGTTCCCCCGACCCCCAGATGGATGGGGCATCCCCAGCGGCGAACACCCTCTACGTGGTGGCCCGAAAACCGGCTTGAACACCGCCAAGCATGAAGAAACGCGTCGCCGTTTCTGGCCGGCTGGTGCGTGAAAAGGGTTGTCGGGATCCGCTCCGCTAGGTTTCGGCCACCGAGTGCCTGCCTTCCCTCCTCCATGGCCGAAACGCTTCCCCTCCTGCTGCGTGCTGCCCGTGGGGAACCCGTTGAGCGGCCTCCGGTGTGGATGATGCGCCAGGCCGGGCGCTACATGAAGGTCTACCGCGACCTGCGGGATCGCCACCCGGGTTTTCGGGAGCGTTCTGAAAACCCCGATCTCTCCTATGAGATCTCCATGCAGCCCTTTCACGCCTTCCAGCCGGATGGGGTGATCCTCTTTTCCGACATCCTCACCCCCCTGCCTGGGATGGGGATTGATTTCGACATCATCGAGAGCAAGGGGCCGATCATCGAGCCAGCGATCCGCACCCAGGCCCAGGTGGAGGCGCTCCAGCCCCTGGTGCCGGAAGCCTCCGTTCCCTTTGTTGGGGAGGTGCTGGGTCGGCTTCGCCAGGACGTGGGCAACCAGGCCACCGTGCTTGGTTTTGTGGGAGCCCCCTGGACCCTGGCCGCCTACGCGGTGGAGGGCAAAAGCAGCAAAACCTATGCGGTGATCAAGGCCATGGCCTTCCAGCAGCCCGCCCTTCTCCACCAGCTGCTGGGCCATCTGGCCGATTCCATCGCCACCTATGTGCGCTACCAGATCGATTGCGGCGCCCAGGTGGTGCAGCTTTTTGATTCCTGGGCCGGCCAGCTGAGCCCCATCGATTACGACGTGTTTGCGGCCCCCTACCAGAAACGGGTGATTGATCAGGTGAAGGCCACCCACCCCGACACCCCTCTGATCCTCTACATCTCAGGCAGCGCCGGCGTGCTGGAGCGCATGGCCCGCACCGGGGTGGATTTCATCTCCCTCGACTGGACCGTGGACATGGCCGATGGCTGCGCCCGTCTGCCAGCCCACCTGGGGGTGCAGGGCAACGTGGATCCCGGCTTGCTGTTCGGCACGCCGGAGGCCATCCGGGAGCGGATCCTGGACACGGTGCGCAAGGCCCGTGGACGGCGTCACATCCTCAATCTCGGGCATGGCATCCTGCCGGGCACCCCGGAGGACAACGCCCGGGTGTTCTTTGAAACCGGCAAGGCCATCCCCGAACTCCTGGGAGCTGCGGTGTGACGGCCTCCGATGCCGTCAGCGAGGCCCCGCAACGGATCCTGATCACTGGGGCCAGCGGCTGTGTGGGCCAGTACACCGCTGAAGCGCTCTATCAACGCAGCAACGCCCACCTGCTGTTGTTGCTGAGGGATCCCAGCAAGCTCACGGCCGTGCCCCGAAACGACCCCCGCATCACCCTGCTGGTGGGCGATCTGCGGGATCTCGATCCCCATGCCCCCACCATCGCCACGGCCCACCGGGTGATTCACACCGCCACCGCCTGGGGCGATCCCCAACGGGCCCAGGCTGTGAATGTGGTGGCCGTGAAGAAGCTTCTGGCCCTCCTCGATCCCCAGCGGCTGGAGCAGGTGATCTATTTCTCCACCGCCAGCATTCTTGATCGCCACCTGCAGCTCCTGCCGGAGGCCGAGGCCTACGGCACGGAATACATCCAGACCAAGGCCCAGTGCCTGAAGGACCTGGAGGTTCATCCCCTGGCAGAACGCATCGTGGCCGTGTTTCCCACCCTGGTGTTTGGGGGGCGGCTGGGGCCGGGCGATCCCCACCCCACGAGCTACCTCACGGCCGGCGTGGGGGAAGGCATCCGCTGGCTCTGGCTGGCCCGCTGGCTTCGGGCGGAAGCCAGTTTCCACTTCATCCATGCGGCCGACATCGCCACGGTCTGCGCCCATCTGGCCACCACACCCCACCAGCCCAATCCAGAGGTGGGCCAAGGCCCGGTGCGGCGCCTGGTGCTGGGCCAGGCCCCGCTGGAGGTGAACACGGCGGTGGCCACCCTCTGCCGCTGGCGAGGGATCTGGCGGCCGTCCGTGGGCCTGGATCTGCGGGGGTGGCTCATCGAGGGGCTGATTCGGCTTCTCCGTTTGGAGGTGAATGCCTGGGATCGGTTTTCCATCCGCCAACGGCACTTCGTGCACCAGCCCGTGAGCCCGCCGGAACGGTTTGGCCTCCAAAGCCTGGCCCCCACCCTGGACAAGGTGCTGGAGACCGCCGGCGTCCCCCACAGGGGGCCACTGCCGGAACCCTGAGGGGGCCCCAGAGCCCTGGCCTGGTGCAAGCCAGCCGGCGGTTTGCGAAGGATTTGATCCTGTTCGGGCTGAAATGTTGCAGATCTGTCAGGAAGGCCGAGGGGGCTCTGGGAAATCCTTAACCTGA
>JBIIHR010000268.1:0-3088 GCA_044235655.1 Cyanobium sp.
GAGCAGTGGCTCGCCAGTGACCTGCCGCCTAAGCTCCTGCCATGAAAATGCGCAGGCGTGACTGGTTCGTGAGCGCCGCTGTGGCGGGTTTGTGCATGGCCATCCTCACCCTGTTCACCGACTTTGAGGAATCGCTCCGCGATTGGGCGAAATGCCCGGCGGCCCTGGTGCCGGGCGAACGCCCTCCGGAGTGCCGCTGATCACCCCTCCCCGAGGCGGGAGCGAACCGGGCAATGGCGCGTGAGGGAGGCCACGTTCTGTTTGGCCACCAACAGGGGCCAGCCCTGCCGCAGTTGATCGTGCACCCGCTCGATCTGGCTGGCGTACCACCCCTCCCGCTCCAGACCCACCCGGATCGACTGCCACTGCCCCTCCGCAAAGATCTCCTGGGGCCCCCAGGGGTTGCGGAGTCGGGGCAGCGGGGATTCCGGCTGCGGTAGGAAGCGGTTGGACCGTGGGCGAGACCTGGCCATGGCCCCAGGCTGAAGGGTCTTCTCCATCATGGCAAGTCTCAGGGCAATCGTTCATGGACACCGGCTGGCACCCCAACCTCTGGCATCCCACAACACAAGTGGCCACAGCCGATCCACCGCTGCGGGTGCGCAGTGGACGGGGGGCCCTGCTGGAGCTGGAGGACGGCCGCACCCTCATCGATGCCATCAGCAGCTGGTGGGTGACGCTCCATGGCCATGGGGAACCGACCATCGCGGCGGCCATCGCCCACCAGGCCACCCAGCTGGAGCAGGTGATCTTCGCCAACTTCCGCCACCGTCCCGCCGAGCGTCTGGCCGAGCGCCTCAGCGCCCGTACGGGCCTCCAGCGGGTGTTCTTCTCCGATGACGGCTCCACGGCGGTGGAAGTGGCCCTGAAGGTGGCCTGGCAGTGGTGGCGCAACCAGGGCCAGCCCCGTCCCCAGCTGATTGCCTTCGAGGGGGCCTACCACGGCGACACCGTCGGGGCCATGGCCCTGGGCGAGCGCTCCCTCTTTTCAGCCCCCTTCGAGCCCCTGCTCTTTTCCGTGGCCCGGGCCCCCTGGCCCGCCACCTGGTGGGGCGACGACACGGTGGAGGCCCGGGAGGCCAGCGCCCTGGCCCACCTGGACGGCCTGCTGGAAACCCCCACCGCCGCTGTGATCCTGGAGCCCCTGGTGCAGGGGGCCAGCGGCATGCGGCAGGTGCGGCCCTCCTTCCTGCGGGAGGTGGAGCGGCGGGTGCGGCAGGCCGGTGCTCTGCTCATCGCCGATGAGGTGCTCACGGGGTTCGGTCGCACCGGCACGCTCTTCGCCTGTGGCCAGGCAGGCTTCACTCCCGATCTGATGGCCCTCTCCAAGGGGCTCACGGGCGGCTTTCTGCCGATGGGGGTCACCTTGGTCAGCGAGCGGCTGTTCCAGGGATTTGTGGGCACCGATCCCACCCTCACGCTCTTCCACGGCCACAGCTTCACCGCCAACCCCCTCGGCTGCGCGGCCGCCCTGGCGAGTCTGGATCTGCTCGAGCAACAGCCGGAGCTCCACGAGGGCATGGAGGCCCGCCACCGCCCGCTGCTGGAGGCGCTGGCCCGGGATCCCAGGGTGCGCAAACCGCGGCTGCTGGGGACGATTGCGGCTTTTGATCTGGTGGCGCCGGGGCCAGAGGGCTATCTCCACCCGATCGGCCGGCAGCTCCAGCGGCGGGTGCTGGCGGAGGGGGTGTTTCTGCGCCCTCTGGGCCAGGTGGTGTACCTGCTGCCGCCGCTCTGCATCAGCGACAACGAGCTCGAACGCTGCTACAGCGCCTTGGAAACAGCTCTGGGCACCCTTTGACGGTCTCCTGGGGCCCGGTGGGCAAGAGGCTCAGGGCCCGGCCAGGATCGCCGCTTCCGCATCGGCCCGGGAGAGGCCATAGGAAAACAGGCGCACATTGGCGCTGCCCTCCTGATGCCACGACACCTTCAGATCCTCACCCTCCAGGTCGATGCGAGCGCTCCATTGGGGAAGGTGCAGATCCCAGCTGGGGGAATGGGAAGCCTGCTGGCGGGCGCCCAGGCTCCGCAACCACTCCTCCAGGGCCGGCAGGGGATGGTTGTAGAGAGGGGTGTCCTCAGGGGGGAGGAGCATGGGGCTGTGTGCCCGGAGACTCCCCATCCTGGGCCATGGCCGCTGGGTGGAGGTCGGTCCACCAGCTGGGCCAGCGCACCAGTTCCGCCCCCCGGGCCCAGGCCACCCCGAGGCCCAGAACCAGGCTCAGCACCAGCGCCAACCCCAGGAGCAACAGGGCAAACCACTCCCCACCGGAGAGGGCCCGCCGCAGGGAGACGGGGGCACTGCGGGAGAGGACCGCAGCGGGGGGGGCGGCACTGGCTGAAGCGGCAGCGGGCAGGCGGCTCAACTGCAGGCGCGCGTCGTAGAGCTGGCGGGCCTGGGGATCACTGAGCACGGCATAGGCCCGCTGGAGCTGCTCAAAGGCCCGCTCCGCCACCGGTGCCGGCAGGGTTGTGGTGTCCGGGTGATAGCACTTGCTCAGCTGCCGGAACGCCTGGCGGAGCTGCTGCAACGAGGCATCGGGCGGCGTCTGCAGCAGCTCGTAGTAGGTGCGGCCGTCGGGAATCACCGGATCGGGGGCTGGGGAAGACGACGACATGGCCCGAACGGCGTGGGATCCCCCTTTCGTCGGGCATCCTAGGAAGAACCCTGCCACCTGTCGTGGCCCGCTGGAGATGCGGATGCTCGAGTCGATGGCCCACCTGTGGGAACCCCTGGGGTGGCAGCCTGAGCCGCAGCAGCTGGAAACCTTTGCCGCCCTGCAGGAGCAGCTGCAGCAGTGGAACAGCCGCCTCAACCTCACCCGCCTGGTGCAGGGGGACGACTATTGGATCGGCCAGGTGTTCGACAGCCTCTGGCCCTGGGTGCCCCTGCTGAACGGCCCGCAGCGCTCCTCCCCCCTGGCGCTCATCGATGTGGGCACAGGGGGTGGCTTCCCCGGCCTGGCCCTGGCCATCGCCCTACCCGAAGCTCAGCTCACCCTGGTGGATTCGGTGGGGCGCAAGCTGGAGGCGGTGGAGGCCATGGCCCAGGCCCTGGGTCTGGGGGAGCGGGTGAGGGTGCGGCGGG
>JBIIHR010000269.1:0-3074 GCA_044235655.1 Cyanobium sp.
GAGTTCGGCGTGGCCGTCGTGGTGCAGCAGGAGCCAGTGGTGAGGATGGGGATCGATGTCCAGCAGGAAGGGGGAGCCCAGCCAGGCGGCGATGGGAAAGGCCGGCAGGGGAAAGTGACCGTCGTGCTGCCACCAGCTGGCTGGCTCCGTCAGGGCTTCTAGATAACGCAGAGGAAGCACGTTCCGGAGAATCTGGGCGCTCTGCTCAGGGGAGCCGCTGGGCTGCAGGCGGTTTCCCAGGGGATGGGCCAAGCTGGCTGCTTGAGGCGCAGCACCCCTGTCCCCACTGGATGAGGGCAGGGTCGTGATTCCATTTGCAGCCATTAATTCTGGTATTGATTATGAGATCAGCTGAGATAATTGCAGAGATTATTGACTTTGACGATGCCCAACCTTTCCCTTTGCGCCCTGGGGTGGATTTTGCCCAAAGACACCTGAAAAATGCGAACTCATCCCAGTGCAGAACACTGAATTGTGCAAATTGTTGGGTTGGCCTTCATGGCTTCCCGCCCGCACCCGCTTCCTCCCTGGGCAGCGACGCCAGCAGAGCCTCGAAAGCCTCTCCCTGCCCCAGCCATAGAGCCTCCTCCCGGGCAGTGGGCAGCAGGGTCTGCAGCTCCTGCGGAGGGGACTCACCCGTGAGGAGAGACTGGGCCGCCAGCTCTCGGAAGCGCCGCAGGGCGGAGATGGGCTGGACCAGCGCACACACGAGCAGGGCCAACCCGCAACCCAGCAGATAATCGATCCAGCGGGTGGGGATGTACCAGTCGGTGAGGGCCTGGTAGCCCGCGAAGGTGACTCCGCTCGAGATCAGTGCCGTGCGCAGGTGGGCCCCCAGCCCCAGGGCCGGTAGGAGAGCCGCCGTGCCGCCCATCACCAGGGCCAGCGACACGCTGCTGATCCCAAAGAGATTGAACACAAGCCAGGGCATCAGCACACCGAGGGTGACGCCCAGCATGCGGTCGCGCACCCGGGCCAGGGTGGCCCCCAGGCTCTCGTTCAGCAGAAGCACCACACCGAAGTAGACGTATTTGGGATTGGCGGCCCCTAGTCCCTGCCCCACGGCCAGTGCCAGGGTGGAGGCGATGGCCTTGCGCCAGAAGTAGCCATCCCGTAGACGCTCCGCCAACGAACGCTCTTCTGCATCCTTTGCCCCCTCAGCGTGGGAGGGTTCCGCGCCGGCCGAGCCTTCGTCGCCGGGAAGGCGAAAGACAGCGGTGAGGCCAACGGCCACAGCCAGCCCCAGCAGGATGGCCAGCAGCTCCTTCCAGGCGGATAGCCAGGTGCTGTTGCTCCCCACCAGGGGCAGAATCGCCAGAATCGGCAGCACGGTGCGCAGCATCGCCAGGCGGTCCGGCAGGAGCTGGCCCATCAGCTGGGCCAGCAGGCTGATGATGGCGAAGCTCCACACCACGGGGGCCTCCAGCAGGGGCTTGAGCAGGGTGCCCAGTCCCAGCCCCACCCCCACGAGCAGGGGCAGCACCAGAAAAAGGGGGGCCGGCCAGCGCCCGAAATCAGGCCGCACAATGAGGGCGGCGATCACCACGCCGTAGGCGGCTGCCCCACCCAGCCCCAGGGCGTGGGCCATGCTCCATGTCAGGGCCGCCGCCAGGGCCACCACCAGCGGGTAGCGCAGGGAGACAAGGGGGCTCAACGCTCCCGTGCGACCGCCCGCAGCAGGCCCACCAGCAGGCTGATCAACAACAGCGCCAGCCAGAACCACAGCCTGGGGGGCTCGGTGCGGGTGCAGAGCAGGAGCAGCCCCAGACTCACCCAGGGCCAGGGCGCCAACCAGGGCTTCAGCCAGGGACCCATGCCGCGGGTCAGGGGGCCGCTCCACTTCATGACCGGGCTCCCGCCACCCAGCGGCCAAAGGGCAGCACGTAGCTGAGCAGCGATCGGCGCTCCACCTCGGCGGAGACCTCCAGGGGGGTGCGGGGGGGCAGGGCTTGCTGAAGTCCGCTTCCCCGGCTCCAGGCCAGGCCGCTGGGGGTGGGGGCCTCCTCCAGGCGCACCACCCCCAGCACCACGGGCGAGCCGGATCGATCGGGCAACTGGGCGGTGAGATCGCCGCCGTCGCCGAACGATCGCTGGCGGGCGCTGGCCATCAGGTTGGCCGCCTCTTCTTTCCCCCCCACCTGGGCCGCCACATCGTCCAGATCGAGGCTGGCCGGGGAGAGCCGCAGCAGGGTCCCCTTCAGCACCCCCCAGCGCTGCTCCGCACCGCCGTAGCTGTCGCGGCTGAGCACCCGGGGATCCAGCTCCAGCTCATCCCCCGGCAAAAGGCGGGTGGCATCGGCCACGGTGAAGACCACCACCGCCAGCCGCTTGTCTTCTTCCCCAGCCAGAACCAGGCTGCCCAGCCGCTGACCCGGCAGCACGGCCTGGCCCGGCTCCACCGCCAGATCCAGGATGCGCCCCGCCGCCGGACTGAACACCTCCTGGGAGAGTTCCTGGGCCGCGAGGGCCGCCCGCTGCGCCCGGAGCTCCGCCTCGCGGGCACCGATTTCGGCCACCTGGGCCCTCAGCTGGGCCCGCTGCCCATCAATCGTGGCGATGTCCGCCCGGTTGCGCAGATAGAGGTCCTGGGCCCCCACCCAGAGCGGGCTGTAGCGGGCGATCACATCGTCTTTGCGAAGGTCGTTCAGGGCCTGCAGTTGTTTTTTCACGGGCCTGTTGGTGGTGGTCACCTCCTCGCGCCGGCTCACCAGGGCCTGATCCTGGAGGAGGAACGCCTGGCGCTGGGCGGCCATGCCCTCCATCTGCCGATCGATGGACCGGAGCTGGGCCTGGGTCACCTGGGGATCCGGGACCACCGAGCCGCCCCCGGGAGCGGCCTGCCCCACCCGGTTGAGGGTGAGCAGGAGCTGGCCCCGATCGACCGTGCTCCCCACCTTGATCCTGATCTCCTGCACCTGACCAGGCCCCCGGGCGAAGAAGGCTCGGCGGCTTTCCGGTGCCATGAGCAGGCCACTGCCTCGCACCTTCACGGGGATCCCCGGTGTGGCCGCCCACAGGGCCGTGAGCAGGCCAACGACTGCCACGGGCAGGATTCTGGGGAGGCGATGCAACGG
>JBIIHR010000270.1:0-3072 GCA_044235655.1 Cyanobium sp.
GCAGCACCTGGAAGCGGTAGCTCGGGAGCATTTTCGGCGCGCTCGCCTGCTCGAGATCCGCACCCCCCTTTTGGAGGTGACAGAGCTCTTTGCCAGGGGGATCGGCGAGGCCACCGATGTGGTGGGAAAGGAGATGTACAGCTTTCTCGATCGGGGGGAGCGCAGTTGCACCCTTCGGCCCGAGGGCACGGCCTCCGTGGTGCGGGCTGTGATTCAGCACGGGCTCCTGAGCCAGGGAGCCCAGCGGCTCTGGTACGGGGGGCCCATGTTTCGTTATGAGCGTCCCCAGAAGGGGCGGCAGCGCCAGTTTCACCAGATCGGCGTAGAACTGCTTGGGGCCGGCGACCCCCGCAGTGATGTGGAGGCCATCGGGATTGCCTGGGATCTGCTGGAGGCCCTGGGCCTCGACGATCTGACCCTCGAGCTCAATTCCCTGGGTACGGCAGACGATCGGGCTCGATATCGGGCGGAGCTGGTGCGCTGGCTTGAGGCCCACCTGGAGGATCTGGATCCCGATTCCCAGGCTCGGGTGCACAGCAATCCCTTGCGGGTGCTTGATTCCAAGGACGCCGGTACCCAGGCGCTGCTGGCCGGGGCCCCTCAGCTGGGGGATGCCCTGGAGGGGGAGAGCCACGAGCGTTTTTCCATGGTGCGCGAGGGGCTGGAGGCGCTCGGCATTCCCTTCCGCCTCAATCCCCGCTTGGTGCGCGGGCTGGATTACTACAGCCACACCGCCTTTGAGATCACCAGTACCCACCTGGGTGCCCAGGCCACGGTGTGCGGTGGCGGACGATACGACGGTCTGGTGGAACAGCTGGGTGGACCGGCCACCCCAGCGGTGGGTTGGGCTCTGGGGCTCGAGCGGTTGGTGTTGCTCCTGGCCCAGCGACAGAAGGGGCCCGCCCTATCCTCAGCGCCGGATCTCTATGTGGTGAACCGGGGCAAAAACGCCGAAGGATGGGCCCTCACGCTCACGCGCAGATGGCGCCTTTCCGGCCTGGCGGTGGAGCTGGATCTGAGCGGCGCCGCCTTCGGAAAGCAGTTCAAGCGAGCCGATCGCAGCGGTGCAGCCTGGGCGGCCGTGATTGGCGACAGCGAGGCGGCTGATGGATTGGTGGTGCTGAAGGAGCTCCGCGGGGAGGCGGGAGAGGATCGGCGGCTGGCACCGGAGGCCGTGCCTGCCATGGTCGCCGGAACCCATGAAAAAGCGGATCCCCTGGATCCGCTCTGAGATTGGGAAAGGATTGACCGGAAATCAGGCCGAACCCACAGCCACATAAGACCCATAGAAGAACAGGCCCACCACGAAGATGACGGCCATTCCCCCCGCCGTGGCTACCAGCCAGAGGGGGAGCACGCCTTCGGTCCAGCGGCTTTTCCAGGCAACAGCGGGGCGTCCATCGGGAAGCCTGTCGGGGATCCGACCATCAGGGAGGGCAGATTTCTTGCTGCTCATGGCTCAGGAGGGGCGTCAGTTGAAGAAGTAGCTCGTGAACAACACACCGGTGACAAACACCAGCAACAGCCCCAGATAGAGGCTGGTGCGGTTGAGCTCAACCGGGAGATTGTTGGGATTGGGATTGCGTTGAAGGCCCATGGTTTAACGCCGCACGAATTGCATGGCAGCCAGGGCTCCCAGGAAAAACACCGTGGGGATGCCGAGGGCGTGAACGGAAAGCCAGCGCACCGTGAAAATCGGGTAGTTGCGCGGCGTGGTGGGAGCAGTGGATTGAGTCATGGCTTATTTCAAGCGCAGGTCAAGGGACGTTTTGGCGTCGTAACGCTGGCTCACCACGGGGGCCTTCTCTTCCTGGGCTTGGAAGTAGGCATCGGGACGGGGGGTTCCGAAGGCGTCGTAAGCAAGGCCCGTGGACACGAACAGGAACCCCGCAAGGAAGATCGCAGGCAGGGTGACCGCATGGATGACCCAGTAGCGGATGCTCGTAATGATCTCGAAAAACGGGCGTTCACCCGTTGAGCCGGCAGCCATAGCAGCAAGCATTCAGCTGGTGAATCCTAGGGGTCTGCTGAAGCCAACCGGGTCCCCCTGCGAGCGATGGTTACAGAGGGAAGCAGTTCGGACTTAACCCACCCAGCGCAGCAAGCTCCCCCGTTCCCCGAGAACGAAGGCCTTGCCATCAGGAAGCATGGCGATCCGGGTGAGATTGCTTGGCTGTTGCGCCCCCACGGGATCCTTGTTCCAGGTTTCCCCACCGTCCGAGCTGGTCAGCAGGGTGCCGCTGCCGCCGCCGGTCCAGAGGTTCCCTTTGGGATCCCAGGCCAGATCGAGGTAACCGAAGCCATTGGTGATGGGGATGATCGCCGGTCCCCAGGCCTCCACGTTGCCGGCATCCTCGTTGAAGCGCAGCTGAGCTCCCCGGGCGAGCATCCACAGGTTGCCGTTCGGCTGGAAGCCCATGGCCTGGAGCCGTTGGCTGCTCACCCGCTGATGCACCTGCCAGTTGGGGAGGCCGGGCTCCCAGGTGGCGAAGAAGTTGCCCAGACTGCTCACGCTCACGTAGTGACCGTCAGGGCTGCGCCGCAGATCGCGCACCGACCCTGCCGCATCGCCCACCAGGGCCTGCCAGCTCTTGCCTCCATCCTGGGTGCGATAGATCGCCCCCACATTGGTCGCCAGTTCCGCTGTATTGGCCCCAAGGGCGGTCACCAAGTAGGGCTCTCCGGGGAGCTTGGTGTCCAGGAACAAGCGATTCCAGTTTTTGCCGTTGTCCGTGCTGCGAAGCAGCAGGCCTGGCTGTCCCACGATCCAGCCTTCTTTGCCATTGAAATCGATGCTGATGAGCCGGAAGTTCTCCTCCTCCGGCAACGTCAGACTCCTTTCCTCCCAGCTGGCGCCGCCATCGTCGGTTTCCATGATCAGGCGATTGCTTCCCACCAGGAAGCCATGCTTTTGATCTGTGAAGGCCACATCCAAGGGATTGGCCTTGGTGGCCAGGGGCACGATCTGCCAGGGACTGGTGGCGGCCAGGGGGAGACCGGTGGTGACACACCCGGGAAGAGCCAGACCCACCAGAACGGCCATCACAACGGACAAGAGGGAGGAGGCCAGGC
>JBIIHR010000271.1:0-3040 GCA_044235655.1 Cyanobium sp.
GGTGGGGCGATGGCCCACACTCACAAAGGCCAGATCCCGGGCCACAAGCAACTCATACAGCCGCTTCTCCGTGGCCACATCCAGGGCACTGGTGGCCTCATCCAGCACCACGAACCGGGGAGCATTAAGCAGCAGGCGGGCGAAGGCCAAACGCTGCTGCTCCCCCAGGGAGAGGAGCCTGGGCCAATCCTCCTTGACCCCCAGATCGGGATAGCGGCTCACCAGCTCCGGCAGACGCACCTCCTCGAGGGCGTGGCGCAACTGGGAGTCGCTGAAGCGCTCGGGGGGCTGGGGATAGCAGAGCTGTTCCCGCAGGCTGCCCAGCAGCATGTAGGGCTTCTGGGGAATGAACATCAGCTCCGAGTTGGGGGGGCGTTGCACAGTCCCCTCGGCGGCGGGCCAGAGGCCACTGAGAAGCCGGAGAAAGGATGTTTTGCCGCATCCCGAGGGGCCCACCACCAGCAACCGCTGCTGGTGGTCCACCGTCAGGTTCAGATCGCGGATGAGGGTGCGCTGGCTGCGGGGCGGCACCAGATCCACATCCTTCACGACAATCGCATCCAAAGCTGGAGCTGAAGCCAGGGCGACCGGAGCAGCATCCGCCTCTTGAACCGCTTCAGAACTGATGGCATTGACCTTGCTTTGAAAGGCCTCCAGACGGCTGATGGAGGCCGAAAACTGGGCCAGCTGCTCAATATTATTGACAATAAAACTGACCGAGAAAAACACCTGGGAAAAGGCAATCCCCGCCTGACCAAAGACGCCGAAATCGACTGCCTTGGAAAAGTAGAGGGGGGCGATCACCAGCCAGGGAAGAAAGCGTGAGAAATAGTCGTAGGAACGCTGGATCACGCTGATCATGGCCTCCCAGATGATCAGACGATCGAAGTTGCGGATGGCACCACCGAGCCTCCGCTCTGCCTCATCCAGTTCCACCTGCTCGCCCTGATAGAACGCGATCGCTTCCGCGTTGTCACGAATATGAACCAATCCATAACGGAAGTTAGCCTCAAGCTTGAGCTGCTGGTTGCGCAAATAAACAAGCTTGCGACCGGCTATTACAATCAAAGTCGTGCCAATGACCGAATAGGCAAGAAGAACTAGAGCCAACCTGCCGCTGATGGTCCAAAGGACGATGATAAAACTGAAAAAGGTAAGAAGAGCCTCAAACACACCAACGGTGAACCCAAGACTCTGGGCCGTAAAACTGTCCGTATCTTGTGAAATTCGCTGGTCCGGGTTATCGATTTCCTCAAGGGTTTCATCATTGGGATTAAGGACATAATAGGCGCGGTCGGAAAGATAATTATGGATCAACTTGCCCGTCAGCCATTGCCGCCAAAGCAGACCTAATTTCGGCACGAGGTAGCTTTGAATCGCGCGTATGGGCAGGGCCAACACCAGACAGAAGGCGTAGATCGCAACAATTTTCCAGAACTCATCCGCCTTATAAGCCACCAAAGCATTGTCAATATTCCTGGCAATGAAGCTGATGCCAACGTTGATGCCGTTGATCACCAAGATCAACAGAATGATGGCTCCCAACAGCAGCCAGGGCACCCAGCGCCCCTGCCGCAGCTTGCCCCGGAACGACCAGAACGCCAGCAGGCCGGCCGCAAAGAAAGCCATGATCACAGCCCCGACAGGACTCGCCCAGATCGCCTGAACCTGCTGGGGGACCCCGGGCAGAAACCGACTCTGCAGTTCAGGAACCGCCGCGCCGGTGAGGGCGATGGCTCCGGTGAGAAGCAACAGGGTCAGACCGACGACCACCGCCAACAGGGCGATCAGGAGCATCAAAAACCACCACCCCGACCCGTTGGTGGCCTCCAGCGGCAGGAAATAGGGCTGGGCCAGTCGCTGCAGCTGGCCCAGCTGCTCTCGGAGGGCCTTCAGGGGATTCATGAAACGGGTGAGGGCAGCGACAAGATCCAGGCATTGTGACCGCCCGTGGGATTCCTCCGAGTGAAATCCGCAGGAGACCGTCAGCCTGGAGGCCAGGTCAAGGGACGTCCCCCGACCACGTGCACATGGAGATGGAACACGGTCTGGCCGGCCTCCGCTCCGCTGTTGATCACGGTGCGCCATCCCGCGAGCCCCTCCTGCCGGGCCACCTTGGCCGCCACCAGCAGCAGATGGCCCAGCAATCCCTGGTCCTCAGGCCCCGCCTCCGCCAAGGAAGGCAGGGGCTTTCGTGGAATCACGAGCACGTGGATGGGGGCCTGGGGATTCACATCCCGAAAAGCCAGGCACAGCTCATCGCTATACACATCCTGGCAGGGGATTTCACCCTTGAGGATGCGACCAAAGATGGTGTCGCTCATGGGCCGGTCGATGGGCAATTGGGACGGTGGGTGGCACCTCATTCACTGGAAACGTGAATCAGAGCCCCCTGAGATGTTGGCACGATGTTCAAGCGCGGCCCTGCGGGGCCTCGACGCCCAACCCGTCCGCATCGAGGTGGACATCTCTCCGGGCCTGCCCGGGTTGCAGATGGTGGGTCTGGCCGATGCCGCCGTTCAGGAATCCCGGGAACGGGTCCGGGCCGCCCTGCGCAACAGCGGCCTGCGGGTGCCCCTGACCCGGGTGGTGGTGAGCCTGGCACCGGCGGATATTCGCAAGGAGGGACCCGCCTTTGATCTGCCGATCGCCCTGGGGCTGCTGATTGCCAGCGGGCAACTGCCCCCCGAGCAGCTCGAGGGCATCTGGAGCGCGGCAGAACTGGGCCTTGACGGAGCCTTGCGCAGCATTCGCGGCGCCTTGGCACTCGCCATGGCAGCCCGGGAAGCCGGGGCCAAGGCCTTGCTGCTGCCCTGGGGAAACGCGGCGGAAGCGGCCCTGGTTGAGGGGTTGCCGGTGCTGGGGGCCAACTCCCTGGGGGAAGCCCTGGGTCTTCTGAAGAATCCCGCTTCCGCCCGGCGTCCGCGGGCGCGCCCCAGTTCTCCCCCCCCAGGCCCGGCCGCAGACCTGGCGGATCTCCATGGAGCCAGCCACGGGCGCCGGGCCCTGGAGATCGCAGCAGCGGGGGGGCATCACCTGC
>JBIIHR010000272.1:0-3035 GCA_044235655.1 Cyanobium sp.
GGATTCGGGCAGGGCCTCAAAATCGCCGCCCCGGCTGCCCCCAGGCTCCCGTTGGGGCCCACTCCGCCGCGGCCCCCCTTCTCCGGGCGCGGGGGCAGGGGTCAGGGGCACACTCACCATCGAATCTCTCCAGGGCGCCGGGGCCAACGGGGGGGATTCATCATCCCCTGGGAAAGAGAGATCTTCAGGGGCCTGGCGCCAGCCTGTCCTGGGTCCCTGATGGGAGCGAAAGCCAGAAAAGCACGGGATACTGGAACGGTGCAGTAGGTGAGAGGTCCAAGGTGCACCATCTGCAGCAGCATTCCTTTGGATTCTGGGGAATCACCTTCTTTTCCATCATCCTGGCTCGCTACTTTCTGATGGCGGGTCTGGCCCACTGGTGGCTCTATCGGCACCGATCCAGACCGGCGGGTGAGGCTGTGTCGAGGCCAACTTCACGGGGACCAACAGCCCGCTCCATCAGGGACGACATTCGCCTCTCTGTCCATTCCGCTGTGATCTTCGCCCTGGCCGCAGCCTCCGGTCTCCACCTCCACAGTCTGGGCCTGACCCGCGTTTACACCCGGCCTGAGCAGTACGGCTGGTGGTACCTGGGCGTGAGTTATCTGCTGGTGCTGATCCTGCAGGACGGGTTCTTCTACGGCTGCCATCGGCTCAGCCATCACCCTGCGGTTTTTTCCTGGATGCACAGAGGGCACCATCGCTCCAGCCAACCCACCCCCTGGACCTCCTTCGCCTTCGATTCGCCCGAAGCCCTTCTGCAGGCACTGTTCCTGTTGGTGGTGGTGATGGTGGTGCCGGTGCACCCGATCACCCTGCTGGCGGTGTTCACAACGATGACGGTCTGGGCGATCGTGAATCACCTTGGGCTGGAACATCTCCCGTTGTATTTCCCCCATCACTGGCTCGGCCGCTGGGTGATCGGTCCAGCCCACCATTCCATTCACCACCGCCGCAGTGATCGCCACTTCGGGCTCTACTTCACCTACTGGGACCGGTTGCTGGCGACCGAAGACCCCCTCTATGCGAGCAAACTGAGACCGAGCACCGAGTGATCTCCGCCAAGCCCTTGCGCCATGGCGTCAGCCCCTAGTCTCAAGCCATGGTTTCTGCCTTCCCTGGAACTGCCGCGGCACCCACCGAAACCTTCGAGCTGATCGTGGTGGGCGGGGGCCATGCGGGCTGCGAAGCCGCCCTGGCGGCTGCCCGACTGGGCATCCAAACGGCCCTGTTCACCCTCAACCTGGACCGGATCGCCTGGCAGCCCTGCAATCCGGCGGTGGGGGGACCGGCCAAGAGCCAGCTTGTGCATGAGGTGGATGCCCTCGGCGGGGTGATCGGCCGGCTCGCCGATGCCACAGCCCTGCAGAAACGGGTGCTCAACGCCAGCCGGGGCCCGGCGGTGTGGGCCCTGCGCGCCCAAACCGATAAACGGCTTTATGCCCGCCAGATGCTGCAACTTCTGCAGCACACCCCCAACCTGGCGCTTCGGGAAGCCATGGTGACCGGCCTGGAGGTGGAGGGCGAACCCGGGGATGGGGGCCGAATCGCGGGCGTGCGCACCTACTTCGGCAGCGTGTATGGGGCCCAGGCCGTGATCCTCACCACCGGCACCTTCCTGGGAGGCCGGATCTGGGTGGGCCACCAGTCGATGGCGGCGGGGCGGGCCGGGGAACAGGCGGCCGAGGGGCTCACCGAAGCCCTGCAGGCCCTTGGCTTTGCCACCGACCGCCTCAAGACCGGCACTCCAGCCCGGGTGGATCGGCGCAGCGTGGCCCTCGACCTGCTGGAGGAGCAGCCCAGCGATGCCCACGACCGCTTCTTCTCCTTTGATCCGGCCTCCTGGGTGAGCGGAGAGCCGATGAGCTGCCACATCACCCGCACCACCGCCGCAACCCACCAGCTCATCCGCGACAACCTCCACCTCACCCCGATCTACGGCGGCGTGATCGACAGCAAGGGCCCCCGCTATTGCCCCTCGATCGAAGACAAGATCGTGCGTTTCGCCGACAAGGAGAGTCACCAGATCTTCTTGGAGCCTGAAGGCCGCGACACCCCCGAGCTCTATGTGCAGGGGTTCTCCACGGGCCTGCCGGAGGCCCTGCAGCTGGAGTTGCTGCGCACCCTGCCGGGGCTGGAGCAGTGCGTGATGCTGCGGCCCGCCTACGCCGTCGACTACGACGTGCTGCCCGCCACCCAGTTGCTCCCCACCCTGGAGACCAAGCGAATCGCCGGCCTGTTCAGCGCCGGTCAGCTCAACGGCACCACGGGCTACGAGGAGGCCGCGGCCCAGGGGCTGGTGGCGGGGGTCAACGCGGCCCGGCGCCTGCGGGGGCAGGAACCGGTGATGTTTCCCCGGGAGGGGAGCTACATCGGCACCCTGATCGACGATCTGGTGAGCAAGGATCTGAAGGAGCCCTACCGGGTGCTCACCAGTCGCAGCGAATACCGGCTGGTGCTCCGGGGCGACAACGCCGACCGCCGCCTCACGCCCCTCGGACGGGACCTGGGCCTGATTGATGACCGGCGCTGGCAGATCTACAGCGCCAAGCAGGAGGCAATCGCGGCGGAGAAGCGACGGTTGGACATGGTGCGCCTCAAAGCCAGCGATCCGCTGGCGGACCTGGTGGCGGAGGAGACAGGAGCGGCCATCAAAGGCTCGATCACCCTGGCAGAGTTGCTGCGGCGCCCAGGGTTCCACAGCCTGGATCTCCTGCGCCATGGCCTTGCCGATCCCGCCCTACCCCGGGAGGTGCATGAGGGGGCGGAGATCGACCTGAAATACAGCGGCTATCTGGCGCGCCAGCAGCAGCAGATCACCCAGGTGCAACGCCAGGCCAACCGCGCCCTGCCGCTGGACATCGACTACGGCGCCATCACCACCCTTTCGGCGGAAGCTCGGGAGAAGCTGGCCCTGATCCGGCCCCCCACCCTGGGCCAGGCCAGCCGGGTGCCCGGGGTGAGCCCGGCCGACATCACGGCCCTGCTGCTGTGGCTGGAACTGCAGCGGCGACGCACCGACAAGCCCTCCCCCC
>JBIIHR010000273.1:0-3030 GCA_044235655.1 Cyanobium sp.
CCGGCGGAGCCACAGCTCCAGCCCCTTGGAGAGCAAGGCCAGGAAGGGCCCCGCCGAATGATCGGCTTTGGCGGACGGGGGCATGAATCAGTCCATCCGCGCTCGGCGGGCGGCGAGAAAGGCCTCCGCCGCCGTGAACAGCGAGAGGCCCAGCAGCTCCGGGAACAGCGGACCCAGCTCCCAGGGGCCCACAGCCCCCAGCACCAGCCAGAGGCTTCCCAACAGAGCCGTGATCCAGTAAGCCCGCCAGCGCCGTTGATAGATGTAGCCCGCCCCCAACCCCGGCAGGATGTTGAGGCCGGATCCCACCCAGGGAGAGGAAGCGGCAAGAACCTCCTTCCGGGTGAGAAGTCCTGGCGGCTGCAGGACGCCGGGGAGGGGGGCACCGTCCGGAAGAGATGGGGGAACCATCCTCAAGGCTGGGGGGAGGGAGAGGGGCTGGAGCTCCGTTCCAGGGCCCGATGGAGGCGATCGAGGCGGCGGGCATTCACCCCCAGATCGGAATCCCCGAGCCGACTCTGGGAGCGGGCCTGAAGCTGGCCTTCGGGCCCATTGGCGAAGAGCTCCAGATCATCCACAAAGCCGAACAAGCGACTGGTGAAGGTGGCGTGAAGATAGGGGCCATCGGTTTCCACCAGCTCCACCCCGTCCAGAGACAGCACCACAGGAAGGAGGTTGGTCAGCGCTACCTGGGCATCCGCCACGGGCCAGCTTGCCTGGGCACAGTGGGCAGGCGACGGACAGGGGGCCAGCCCATGGTCCTGCACCCCCAGGTCGGCGGGGATGGGACCCTCCAGGTGAAGCAGGGAAGCCTCCGCCGGCAGGGGGGAGAGGAGAGCACCGCTGAAGAGGATCAACAGGGTGAGGACGGCCGCCAACGCCTTTGCCCCAGGTCGACTCGGGCGGGGTGGACAGGACAAGGTTCGGGGGTCAAGCGGATGGGGCATGGGTCTGCAGGGCGAACAACTGGTCTCGCACCAGTCTGGGTTGGTCGAGATGGGGAAGGTGACCGCAACGGGACACGGGCACGATCCGATCCCCCAGGAGGGCATCGGCCTGACGGCGCAGGCCAGGACCCAGCACCCGGTCCTGATCCCCCCAGAGCACTCGGATGGGTTGGGATGGCAGGGGCTCGCCACAGCCGGCAAAGCCGCCGGATCGGGCAAATGCCGCGAGGGAGGTGGCCCACCCCGGACATGTGAGGTGGAGGGAGGCGATTTCCAGCTCGGGGGCCCCCACACTGGCCTCTGGATCCGCAAAGGCGCTCCGGCAGAGACCACGCCGCACCCAGGGCAGGGAGAGGAAACGCACCCCCAGGGCGGCCAATGGCAGGGGGAGGGAGCGGGGCACCCCCCCCAGACCGGCCGGATCCAGCAGCAGCAGAGACTCCACCTGGTGGGGCCGGCGGCGAGCGAGCTCAAGGGCCACCGCACCCCCCATGGAGGCTCCGATCACGCCGACGGGAGAGGCCAGGCGATCAAGGAGCGCCTCCAGATGGGTCAACACGCCCTCGGGTCCGTAGGCCCCCCGTTCCGGTCTGGGGGTGAAGCCGAAGCCATAGAGATCGGGGATCACCAGGGTGTGGGACCCGGTGAGCAGGGGAACAAGGCGTCGAAACTCCAGAAAAGAGCTATCGAAGCCGTGCAACAGGAGCAGGGGGGGACCCTCACCCGCCACGGCCACAGGCCACTGGAGCGGAGGATCGTCGGCCAGGGAGGGGAGGGCCCACCATTGCACCTGGGCCGCCAGGGCCCTGGCATCTGGATCCAGCAGGGACCGGGCGGCCCCCTCAACGAGGGATTGGGGACTGGCCAGCAGATTCATCCCACCGGCTGGCCGTGGGTCGTGGTGGTCACCAGGGCGGCCAGCAGGTCTTGGGGGGTCACAGGGAAGGGCAGGTGGTGAAGGTCGGAGCCAGGGCGACAGGCATGGTCACAGACCGTTTGCAGATCTTGCAGGCTGGCTGCTGCCAGCCCCAGGTCGGCCAGCTCGCAGGGAAGGCCAAGGGGGCGGAAGAAAGAGAGCAGCTGCTGCCTGGCCTGGGCCGCCAGCCGGCTCCCCCCCAACACTTCTTCCAGGCGAAGTTGGGCCAGGATCCCGAAGCCCACCTTTTCCCCATGCAGGCGCGCATGGGTGGCTGGCAGCTGGGTGAGGCCATTGTGCACGGCATGGGCGGCCACGGTGCGGCAGCGGGGCCCGCCCAGGCCACCGATGAGGCCAGCGGTGAGAGCGGAGGCTTCCGCCACCCGCACCCAGGCCTCTGAACCGGGCTGCTCCATGGCCTCCACCCCCTCCAGGAGAATCTGATCCCGCAGGAGCCTGGCCTGCTGAACGGCCTGCTGGACCAGGCCATCCCTGCTCTGGGCGCTGCTGATCGACGCCTCGTACCACTTGGCCATAGCGTCCGCCATGCCGCTCAGGAGGGTGCGGAGAGGGGCCTGAAGGACCAGGGCATGGTCAAACACCAAAAGATCGGGGCAGCGATCCAGGGCTACATCCCCCAAGAACGCCCCTTCCGGGGTGTAGAGATTGCTGAGGGCGGTCCACCCTGCGCAGGTGGCCGCGCTGGTAGGCACCGTGATGCAGGGGACCCCCAGCTGATGGGCCAGAAGCTTGCCCGCATCAAGCACCTTGCCCCCGCCCATGGCGATCACGCTGTCGCAGGGCCCTTGGAGAGCGGCCTCACCAGCCACCAGATGGAGGCGGGTCAGATCCTCATGACAGCAATCGTGCAGAAGGTGGGCAGGCCTGGGATCCAGGCCTGTCTCCTTGAGCTGGGCAAGAAGCCAGTGCCTGGAGGCAAGGGTGGCCTCGCTCCTGCCGAGGAGCAGGGGCCGCTGTCCCAACCGGGCCATCACGGGGAGGGCCTGAGACCAGACCTGCTCCCCGCGCAGCACCAGGGAAGGGGCCAGGGTGTGGGACGAGCAGCTACCCATCAGAACAGCGATCTCAGACGGAGAGACCAGCCAGTTCAGGCAGGTTGGCGCTCCTTTCCTGCTTGCGGATCACCACTTGCTTGTCGTCGTTGAC
>JBIIHR010000274.1:0-3028 GCA_044235655.1 Cyanobium sp.
TGGGAGGCCAGGGAGAAGCCCATGGCCTCCAGCTCCTGCAGCAGCGCCCTGTTGGCCGGGGTGGCAAACCACTGTTGAAGCGATTGGGTGATCTCGGGCCCCACCCCATACACCGCCGAGATCCGTTCCGGCTCCTCCTCCACGGCCCGGCGCAGGGACGCCCCATCGGCGAAGGCCCGCGCCAGGGCCTTCGCATTCACCTCGCCCACATGGTGGATGCCCAGGCCGTAGAGCTGCCTTGGCCAGGGCTGGGCCCTGGAGCTGGCCAGGGCCTCCACCAGGTTGGTTGCCGACTTCTCCCCCATCCGCTCCAGGCTGGCCAGCAGGGCCCCATCGAGGCGATAGAGGTCGGCGATGGAGCGCACCAGGCCCCGATCCACCAGCTGGGCGATCAGCTTGCTGCCCAGTCCCTCCACATCCATGGCTCCCTTGCTTACCCAGTGGCGCAGGGAGGCGCGCAGGATCGCCGGGCAACTGCTGTTGACGCAGCGGGTGTCGGCCTCCCCCTCCTCCCGCACCAGCTCTGAACCGCATTCCGGGCAAAGGCTCGGCAAGGAGAGCAGACGGGCTCCCCTGGGGCGCAGTTCGGGCAGCACCCGCACCACCTCGGGAATGATCTCCCCGGCCTTGCGCACCACGATCGTGTCGCCGCTGTGGAGCTCCAGCTCCCGCAGGCGGTCGGCGTTGTGCAGGGTGGCCCGGCTCACGCTGGTGCCGGCCAGGGGCACGGGTTCGAATTCCGCCACGGGGGTCACCTTGCCGGTGCGCCCCACCTGGGCCACCAGCCGCAGCAACCTGGTGGGGGCTTCCTCGGCGGCATATTTGAGGGCGATGGCCCAGCGGGGTGCTTTCTGGGTGAAGCCCGCATCGGCCTGGAGCCGCAGGTCATCCAGCTTCACCACCACCCCGTCGGTGGCGTAGTCGAGGGAGCGGCGGGCCGTTTCCCACCTCAGGAAGAAGGCTTCCACAGCCGCCAGGTCGGGGCAGCGTTCACAGTGGGGATTCACCCGGAAGCCCGCCTGCTTGAGCCATTGCAAGGCCTCCCACTGGCTCCCCGGGGCACCGGGCTGGCCCTCCGGCAGATGGAGCGTGTAGGCGAAGAAATCGAGCCGGCGGGCCGCCACCACCTTTGGATCCAACTGCCGAAGGGTGCCGGCACAGGCGTTGCGGGGGTTGGCGAACAGCGCGTCTCCGCGGGCCTGGCGCTCCGCGTTGATGGCCGAGAAGATGGTGTTGCTGATCAGGGCTTCCCCGCGCACCTCCAGCCAGGCTGGTGGCGCCTCCAGATCCAGCCGCAGGGGCACGCTCTGGATGGTGCGCACATTGGCGGTGATCTCCTCCCCCCGCTCCCCGTCGCCCCGGGTGGCGGCGCGCACCAGCAGCCCGTGCTCGTAGCTCAGGGCCAGGGCATTGCCATCGATCTTCAGTTCCCCCACCATCGCCAGGGCGGGCAGGGGCGAGCCGGGCGGTGGCAGCCGATCCAGTTCCCGCAGGAGCCGCGCGTACCACTTTTCCAGGTCCTCGATGGAAAAGGCGTTGTCGAGGCTTTGCAGGGGGATGCGGTGCTCCACGCTCGGGAAGCTCTCCGCCGGGGCCCCACCCACCCGCCGGCTGGGGCTGTCCACGGTCTGCAGCTCCGGGTGGGCCTGCTCCAGCTCCACCAGCTCCCGGTAGAGCCGGTCGTAGACCGGATCCTCCATGAAGGGCGCATCCAGCACGTAGTAGGCATGGGCCGCCCGGTTCAGCAGCTGCCGGAGTTCCTCGGCACGCTGCAGCTGGGCAGGGGTGGGAGGCACGGGAACGTCAGCTGGCGGTGGCTTTCTGGATGCGGTCGACCCGCCAGGCTTCTTCCACCTTCACGAAGGTGAAATCCAGGGGCAACTCCTCCTTGTCATCGGATTTGAGCTTCACCGTCAGGATCACCTGGTCGTCCTGCAACCGGGGGCGGCCGGAGCGGAGGTTGCGGTATTTGTTCAGCTGCAGGCCCGCCAGGAAGCGGATGAATTGCTGCCGGTTCACGTGGGAGCGGTAGTTCTTGGTGGTGAGGAGATAGGCCCCATCCACCTGGCCGGAGGCCACCTGGGTGAAGAACTGCTTGATCAACGGATTGATGCCCCTGGCGCTGAGCACCAGCTTCACCGCGGAGATCGTCCAGAAGAGCAGCAGGGCGCCGGCGCCGGCGAGCAGAGCCTTGCTGCCGATGCCGCGGGCCAGTTCCCAGTCCATGGATGCGCGCAGGTTAAACAGCGCCTGAGTCTGCCCGAAGACGTCGCGCCGCGGGGAAATCCCGGCAAACTGGTTTCGCCATCCTGCCGGGGTCGTGCCCTGTTGCTGGCCGTTGCCCCTCGAACCGCTTCTCCCCCTGTTTCACCAGCTCAACCGTGAGCACTTTGAGGGAACCCTGGCCCGGGATGGCCGGCCCCTGGTGACCCTTCGCTGGAGCGATGGCCGCCTCACCCGCACCGCCGGCCTCTATCGGCGCTGGTATGGCCCGGAGGTCCAGCCCCGCTGCGAGATCCTCCTGTCCCGTCCCCTGCTGGAGCCCCTTCCCCGAACAGCCACCCTCAGCACCCTCTGCCACGAGATGATTCACGCCTGGGTCGACCGGGTGCTGGAGGTGCGGGAGGCCCATGGACCCCATTTCCGGACCCGGATGGCCCTGATCAATGCCTGCCAGCCCGGCTTTGAGGTGAGCGTGCGCCACCGCTATCCCGTGCCGGTGCAGCCGGCCCGTTGGCTCGCCAGATGTCCCCGCTGCGGCCTGAGCTTCCCCTATCGCCGTCGCCGTCAGGGCCTGGCCTGCCGCCATTGCTGTGAACGGTTCCATGGGGGGCGTTGGGATGCCTCCTGCCTGCTGATGTTCGAACCGGCCGGATCGGCGGAAGGGAGGGCGACCCCCTAGGGTCCGACAGTCGCGAGGGCGGGTTGGCCACCTTTCTCTGGGCCCTGGAGTGGGGCGGTTGTTCCATCGCCCTGCTGGGCATGGCTCGGGAGCGCTGGTTGCGCCAACGTCCTCGCTAAAGTGCCG
>JBIIHR010000275.1:0-3005 GCA_044235655.1 Cyanobium sp.
CCATCCGGCCTACACCCGGGTGATCACCGTGGCCGCCCCTGGACGCCTGGTGTTCATCGCCGGACAGACCCCCTCGGATGCCCAGTACGCGCCCGTGGCGGTCGGAGACCTGCGAGCGCAGTATCTGCATGTGATGGACGCCCTGAACCTGCAGCTGGCGGCGGCCGGAGCCACCTGGGCCGATGTGGTGTTTCGCCGCATTTATGTGTTGGATATGGATGGATTCCTGGCCATGCAGCGCGACCCCTCCTTGCCCCAACCGTGGCCGGCAGATCTTCCCCCTCCGAGCACGCTGATCGGCGTGACACGGCTCTCCCATCCCGACTTCGGCCTGGAGATCGATCTGCTGGCCGTCACTCAGGGCTGACGTTCCAACGGCGGAGAAGGACTTCCGGAGCCATCTGAAACTGCTGCTGGAAGTGGTGGCGGAAGCTGGCGAGATCCTTGAACCCGCATTGCAGGGCCAAAGGCTCCAGGGCAATGGATTCAGGAGAGTCGAGCTGGTGGCGGGCCCAGCAGAGGCGCTGGTGGCGGAGCCACTGCAAGGGTGTGAGATCGAACAGAACCCGAAACTGATGCTGCAAATGGAGACGGCTGAGGCAGGCCTTCTGTTCCATGCGGGTCAGGGTCCAATCCCCCATGGGATCCTGCTGAATCGCCTCAAGCAGGGCCGCAAACGACTCTTTTTCCCGCTTCCCCAGGCCTGGCCTGGGCGGGTAGGGATGGGAGACGAGTTGGGGGTAGATCAACAGGGCCATCAACCGCTGAAGCTTGTCCTCCAAGCCCAGTTGGCCAGACACCGTCGGGCCATGGGTGGTGGCCATGTCGATCAGCTGCAGGCTGAGACGCATAAGGGCCAGAAGTTTGCCCTCCTGGGGATGGCTCTCCAGGAACTGGAGGGGACGGTCGCTGGGCTGGAAGGGACGGGCATCGGGACCGGCCATGGCGGAAGCCACCGCCGCCAGCTGGCGGGGGCAAAGGGTGAACATCACCCCACTGCAGGTGGTGGTTTCCAGGGTGTAGGCGTCTCCAGGCAGGAAGAGGGCTCCATGACCCGCCCGAGCCCGGTAGCTGCGACCCCCAATGTGGAAGCGTTTTTCCCCGAGGGTGGGCAGCGTGAACACGGCCCGGTTGTGGGCATGGTTAGCGCCATGGAGGGGGGAGTGGGCGGCAGCCGTGATGCCCAGCCCTGAGGCCTGCACATGGGCGGAGCGGTGAAGGAAGCGCTCGGTAGACCGGCAGGGGGTGAGATCCCGGAGCGGAACGGCCCGACGCACCTGCTGGGCCAGCCGATCCGGATCATGCTCAACTGTGGCGAGCCGATTGCCGAAGGCCAGGGGCATCTCCAAGGAGGAGGGGGAGACCGAGCTCATGGCAGAAGGCTGAGCCTCTCGAGATGGGGGTGGGCCTTCTGGAGGTACTGCAAACGGGCTTTCAACAGGCAGTGGAGATCCTGCAAGCGCTCGTAGGTGGCCACATCCTCCCGGCAGACCAGGGCCAGGCGATTGGTGAACAAGGGCACCGAATCGAGCGCCACCAGATCTGGGTGGGCGCGGGCGTTGAGGGGAGTGGTGTGAACGAGGGTCAGATGATTACCGGTTAGGCCCTCCCAACCCTGGGGTTCATAACGACGGACCTCTGTATGGAAAGTACCGAGGCCCAGTTGGGCAGACAAGGCATGGCTGGAGGGGTAAGACTCCTCCGGCACAATGGGAATGGGAAAGCGAGCCAAATCTGAGATCTGCAGATTGGTGTCCCCAACCAGGGGGTGCCGGGCACTGGCGATCAGGGTGATGGGCTGCTGAGCAAGGGGCCACACCACGATCGGAAAGTCGGGATTTTGGGGAAGATCGTCGGCCGCATCGGTCAGCCAAGCATCGATGATGCGCTCTTTCAACAGCCCCAAGGGCGCCATGATTCCTGCCGCGTCATGGGGTCCCATAGCCCAACCAGGGGGAGGGGGCTTGAGCAAAGGGGAGGAACCGACCGGAAACCCCTCCAGGCGAAGGGGATGCTGGCCCAGCACACGGGCCAGTTGATGGATCTCCCGCTCCATCTGGAGCAGGAGGGAGGGGCCCTGGATCACCCAGCCACCGGAACGGCGACGGAGGCGCAAGCCAAAGGTGCCAAGACAGCGCTGAACTCGACGGGAAATGGTGCTCTGGTTGCACTGCAGGGCCACAGCGGCCCTTGGCCCGTTGCCATGCCAGAGCATGTGATCGAGACCTTCTAAATCTTCCCTCGTGACCATCGGCGGGATTGCTTAAGTGCTTTGGGATTCAGCTGGAAGTCGTACAGATCTTAATATAAAAAATCTTGTTTACGTGAACCCTGGCCGAAGGTTGCCATGAGCAAACAAATCCAATGCCGGATCAACGGCAGTTGAGCGCTGAGTGATGCCCACCGGGGGACTTGAACCCCCACGACCGAAGCCACTGGAACCTAAATCCAGCGCGTCTACCAATTCCGCCAGATGGGCCCGTTCACCAGATGAACCAAATCACACCTGGCACAGCGAATTCCACTCTAGCCACTAATTTCACCTTCGCCATAGATCTCAGTTCGGCCCAAGCTGATCCCCTGCAGAGCCGCACAATGATGATCTCTCCTCAATGGGGCTAATGGTTGCAACCCTTGCGGGCCTCGGGGCCCTGATCCTGGGTCTGGGCCTGCTGTTGCTTCCCCTGTTGGCCACGGAGCTCAGCCGGCCGGGGGATTCGGCCTGGGGCGCCCTGGTGTTGGTACTGGCCTTGGTGCTGGTGACCTGCGCCGACCGACTGACGGGCTCCCCGATGCTGGCCGTAATCAGCGGGGGCCTGCTGATCGGCCGTCTCGCCGTGGAGGTGGGGAACGGCCGCTGGCGCCAGCTCAGCCCGGAGGAGCAGGGACGGCTGGGGTCGTGGGAGCGATGGCGCACCAGCCTCAGCCAGTCGGGCACGGCCCTCCAGGGCCTGGTGGAGGCCTCAGGCACGAGGGCCTCCGGCCTGTTGACCTGGTGGCAGGAG
>JBIIHR010000276.1:0-3004 GCA_044235655.1 Cyanobium sp.
CCCTGGAGGGCTATCTGGATCGCCTCCGCTCTGCCTAGTCGGTGGGCCTCGCAGGTCCGCAGGTGAAGAACTTCCATGACCCGCAGCCCTTGGGGCTGACGCTGGCTGAACGCATGGTCATGATCCAGACAGCCCATTCCGATTCGCTTGCCCCAGCCCATGAAGCTTCGCCAGATCGCGGCGGCCCTTCCCCTCTTGTCTTCCCTGGCGGCCCTCGCCATGGCCGGTGCCGTTCTCGCTCCGGCCGCCCGGGCGGAAACCGTGGTGGAGCGGGCTGCCCGCACGGGGGTGATCACCATCGGCACCCGCACCAACCTCATCCCCTACGCCTATGTGGATGGGAAGCAGCAGCTGGTGGGGGCCTCGGTGGACGTGGCCGAGCGCATCGCCAGGGAGGTGTCGAACTACCTCCAGAAGCCGGTGCGGCTGGAGTTCCGCCCGGTGGAGAGCAATGACGCTCTCTACAAGTTGGTCAACCAGGGCGAGGTGGACTTCGCCTGTGGCATCCCCTTCACGTGGCAGCAGGAGATGGTGGTCGACTACAGCGTGCCCTTCAGCCTCTCGGGCATCCGCCTGCTCACCAAGGGCGGCATGAAGGCCTCCCCCGAGGCCCTGGTGGGCAAGCGCATCGGGGTGATCCCGGGTTCCCTGGGAGAGGCCACCATCCGCAGCCTGCAGCCCGGAGCCGTGCGGCTGCCCCAGAAGGATCTGGAAACCGGTGTGGCTGCGGTGATCAGCGGGCGCCTGGATGCGATGGCCGGTGATTCCATCCTCCTGGCGGGTGCCCTGTCGCCCTATGCCAAGAGCTTCAAGGACACCCAGGTCTATGAGCTGGTGCCCCGGGAGGCCTTTGGCCGCTACGCGGTGGGATGCATCGTGCCGGAGAACAACTCCACCTTCCGCAACCTCGCCAATCTGGCCATCGTGGGCCTGCTTCAGGGCTATCTCGACGACGAGCCCACCTCGGTGGCCTCCGTGAACCGCTGGTTTGGCCCCCAGGGCATCGTGCAGCTGCCCGGCGACATGGTGCGGGCCTACTTCGAAGCCGTGTTGCTCACCCATGAACGGTTGGCCCCCGGGGCCACCCGCCCCGCCGTTGCCCCTTCGGCCGCTGCCCCTGCAGCCCCCGCCCGTCCCTAGACCCTGAGCCCCTCCATGCCCCAGTCCCGTTCTGCCGGCCTGCTGGCCTTCCTGCTGGCCCTCCCCTCCCTGGCCCTGGTGGTGCCGCCTGCCACGGAGGCTGCTGCCAACGCAACGCCACCCCAGGCGGGCCCGGCGCCAACGCCGCTGTCGCCGGCGGAAGCCATGGAACGGCGTCTGCAGCGGCTCTCAGAGGCGGTGCGCGCTCGCTCAACCCCGCTCGATGCTGCCGAGCGAGCTGCTTTGCAAGGGGAGCCCTGGGTGGCGGCGGGCGCCTGGGGGAATGGCAACAACCGGGGTTGGGTCAACCGGGGCTGGTCCAACCGGGTCTATGGCAGCCCGTACTACGGGCGACCTGTGCCGGTTTGGGCCAATTATCGCCCCGGTTGGGTCAACTTCCGCAACGCCCCCAGCTTCCTCAACTGGTGAGCGCGCCCGCCATCGGCCCCCTCTCCCTGTTGGTGGTGCAGGCCACGCCCTACTGCAACCTGGACTGCGATTACTGCTATCTGCCGGATCGCCACGACCGGCGGCGGCTGGAGCCGGCCCTACTGGATCCCATCCTCGACACGGTGCTGTCCAGCCCCTTTGTGGAGGATCCCTTCACCCTGCTGTGGCATGCGGGCGAGCCCCTGATGGTGCCCCCCGCCTTCTACGACGAGGCCAGCCGTCGCATCGCCGCCGCTCTGGAGCGCCATGGCCTGGGGGATCTGCTGATCCCCCAGGCGATCCAGACCAACGCCACGGTGATCGATGAACGCTGGTGCGCTTGCTTTGAGCGCAACCAGATGCAGGTGGGAGTCAGCCTGGATGGGCCGGCTGCGCTCCATGACGCCCACCGTCGCACGCGTACGGGCCTGGGCAGCCATGCCGCCACGATGCGGGGAATCGCCCAATTACAGCGCCATGGCATCCCCTTTGAGGTGATCACGGTGCTCACCGCCGCCTCCCTTGAGGATCCCGACGGGCTCTTTCACTTCTTCGTGGAGCACGGCATCGGGGATGTGGGCTTCAACATGGAGGAGACCGAGGGGGCCAATCGGCTGTCGAGCCTGGATCAACCCTGCATGGAACAGCGCTGGCGGGCGTTTCTGGAGCGGTTCTGGGAGTTGTGCGCCAGCCACCCCGGTGCCCTGCGGGTGAGGGAGTTTGAAACCCTCTGCGGCCAGGTGGTGGGCAACAGCCGGATGGACCACACCGACATGAATCGCCCCTTTGTGATCCTGAGTGTGGATGTGGAGGGGCGCTTCTCCACCTTTGATCCGGAGCTGCTGGGGGTGCGCACGGAGCGCTATGGCGACTTCGTGCTGGGCCAGGTGGGGCGGGACAGCCTGGAGTCGGCATTGGCCACCCCTGCCTACCAGCTCATCGCTGGCGAGATGGCTGCTGGAGTGGAACAGTGCCGCCGCAGCTGTGAGCACTTCCCCCTCTGTGGGGGTGGGGCGGGCAGCAATAAGTATTGGGAGAAGGGAACCCTGGCCGCAAGCGAAACCCAGGCCTGTCGCTGGCGGGTGAAGATCATGGCGGATGTGGTGCTCTCCGCTCTGGAGCGTTCCCTGGGGCTGGAGCCGGACCTGGCTTCCCAGAGCCCTGCTCCTCATTGAGGGGGTTTCTGAAAGAACGCTCTGCCTTGTCGTGAACTGGGACGCTGATCCTGCACAGGGAGGATGGCATCAAGAGGGAAAGATTCTGTTTCTTTCTTTGTTCCATCGAACCATGTGGTGCAGACGATTTTGTTGTCGTTTTCAATGGATGTAATTGTCATTATCGGGCCGCCGGATCTCAGCTGGACGAGATCGCCGACCTTGAACTGAGTGGGGGCCATGCCGTTGCGTTTGTGAGTGAAAACTGAAGCTCGCCCAAT
>JBIIHR010000019.1:0-9908 GCA_044235655.1 Cyanobium sp.
CAGCTTGCCCTCCGTAGGACGTCAGACCCTGGAGCGGGCCTGGGGTCCTCCGGAAGACGATTCCTCCCTCGGCAAGCATCCCCATGGCCGCGCGTTCCCCATCCATGGGGTGAGGTTTGGCTCCGTGGTGGTGTTGATCCAACCGAGCCGGGGTTACGACCGGGATCCCAGCCGCACCTACCACAGCCCCGATCTCCCGCCCCCCCATACCTACCTGGCCACCTACCTCTGGATTCGGTTGGTGCAGGGGGCCCACGTGGTGGTTCATGTGGGCAAGCACGGCAACCTCGAGTGGCTTCCAGGCAAGGGGGTGGGCCTCAGTGAGGACTGCTTTCCGGAATGGGCCCTGGGACCCATGCCCCACCTCTATCCCTTCATCGTCAATGACCCAGGGGAGGGCAGCCAGGCCAAACGGCGCTCCCAGGCCGTGATTCTCGATCACCTCACCCCCCCCCTGGGTCGGGCTGGATTGGAAGGGAATCTGCAGCGGCTGGAAGCCCTGCTCGATGAATACTGGCTGGCCCAGGAGCTGGGGAGTGAACGCACGGAGCTTCTCCGTCCCCAGCTGGAAACCCTTCTGGGCACCCTCGAGCTACCCCCTCCCGCCGTCCCGGAATCCTTCGGGGAGCCGATCCGATCTGACCCCCTCGAAGCGAGCCTGGAGGCGGCGGATGGGTACCTCTGTGAACTCAAGGAAGCCCAGATCCGTCTGGGCCTTCATGTCTATGGGCAGCTTCCCGAGGGGGAGGCGCTGTCCGAGCTGCTGCTCGCCCTGGCCCGATGCCCCCAGGATGGCCATCCCGGCCTGACCCAGGCGATGGCCCAGGACCTGGGATTGGAGCTGGATCCCTGGACCGATCCGGAGGAAGCGATGTTGGCCCCCCAGGATCGCCATCTCTTGCGGTGTTGGCAGCAGGGGGCCAGTCACGCCCTTCGACGGGTGGGGGATGGGGTGGCCCTCTTGGAGGCGGAGGCCCTGGCCTGGATCCGTGACCTTCTTGGCGTGGAGGGCCCAGGGCCATCCCTGCATCAGGGGGATGCTCTGGCCACGGCCCTGCAACGCGTGCGTGAGCAGTTGATGCCGAGACTCCTGGCCTGCGGCCAGGCCGAACAGGAGGCCCTCTTGAAGGGGTTGGCAGGGCGTCGCATTCCGGCTGGACCCTCCGGGGCCCCCACCCGGGGTCGGCCCGAGGTGTTGCCCACGGGCAGAAACTTCTACAGCGTGGATCTTCGCGGCCTGCCCACGGAAGCGGCCTGGGATCTGGGTCGCCGCAGCGCCGAACAGCTGTTGACGACCTATCTCATGGAAGAAGGTGAAGATCTGCGCTCCCTTGCCCTCTCGGTTTGGGGGACGGCCACCATGCGCAATGGGGGGGAGGACATCGCCCAGGCCCTCGCCCTAATGGGGGTCCGCCCCCAGTGGGATGGACCTTCCCGCCGGCTGGTGGACCTGGAGGTGATCCCGGCCCCTGCCCTCGGCCGCCCCCGAGTGGATGTCACCCTTCGGATTTCAGGACTGTTCCGAGATGCCTTTCCCCAATTGGTGAACTGGTTCAATCGGGCCTGCCGTCTGGTGGCCGCCCTGCCGGAGGAGGAGGGAGTGAATCCTCTTGCGGCCCATGCCCGAGCCGAGGGACGGTGGGGGCGGGTGTATGGATCGGCTCCAGGGGCCTATGGAGCCGGTCTGCAGGCCCTGATCGACAGTGGGACCTGGGAGGATCGCTCCGAGCTCGGAGATGCCTTCCTGGCCTGGAGCAGCTGGCGTTACGACAGTGACGGCACAGATCCAAGCGCCGATGTGCTTCCCAGGGCAGATCGGGAAGGTCTGGTGGAGCGTCTCTCCTCCGTGCAGGTGGTGCTCCACAACCAGGACAACCGGGAGCACGATCTGCTGGATTCCGACGATTACTACCAGTTTCAGGGGGGGTTAAGCGCCGCCGTGGAACGGGTGCGGGGCCAACGGCCAGGGCTTTGGTTTGGGGACCATTCCCGTTCCCAGAGACCCCGGGTGCATCGCCTGGAGAAGGAACTCGACAAGGTGATTCGTTCCCGTCTTCTCAATTCCCGGTGGTTAGAGGGCATGCAGCGCCACGGGTACAAGGGCGGTTTTGAGATGGCCGCCAGCCTCGACTACCTCTTTGCCTATGACGCCAGCACCGGTCGGGTGCCGGATTGGAGCTATGGGGCGATCTGCGACAACTGGCTCAGCTCCTCGGAGATCCTGGCCTTTCTCAGAGGAGCCAACCCATGGGCCCTGCGGGACATGGCCGAACGGTTATTGGAAGCCCACCACCGCGGCCTTTGGGAAGGCTCAACCCAGGAGCAGTTGAGCCTTCTTCGGGATCTGGTGCTAGCGAGCGAGGGCCTGATCGAAAAGGGCTCCGTCTTCTGAGAGCTCAGCCGTTGAGGTCCTTGGCCATCGCCTTGAAGGCATCAATGGCCCCTGGCTTGCTAGCGGCCGGGGTTGCGCTCTGATCCGAGTCGGCCTCGGTGCTCTTGCGGCTCACGGCCGGTGCACCGGGCTTGTTGACGCCACCAACGGCAGATCCTTTGAGCTTCTCGGCCAGTTGGGAAGCCGACATCGGTTGAGCAAAGGTTTTCTTCACTGGCTTGGGAACCCCACCGGTGAGATTCACCTGTGGGTCCGTCTCGGGATTGATGCCCGCCAGACCTGGGGTCATCTTCTCCAGGCGAGCTTCCATGGAGGCAACTTCCGCGACCATTTCCTTGTTGCCAGGACTATCGGACGTGCCCGGGAAGGTATGGCGGATGGTGTTGGAGCGCCGCATGAAATTCACGTCACCCAAGGTGCTGGAAGCATCAGCATCGAGGAAAAACGTGTTGTCGGATTTTTTCGGATTGGCCTCAGCAGCCGAGCCGGCCACTTTCACCCCATCCCGTGGAGCATTGGACCCGCCGGCATTGTCTGCGTTGCGGTTTCCAAGAAGACGATCGAACAGTCCCATCGAGCCGGAGAGGATTGCGTCAGCAAACCCTAGCGGCCATAGAGCTCCAATCCGTGGGTATCAGTGCCACAACTCTGTAAAAGGCCACGATCTTGCAGATCCGAGGCGATGGCTTCACACACCCCTGGAGTGGGTTCCCAACGCCCCTGCATGCCGTAGTCGTACCAGGCTTCAGCCCCATCAAAGCCCGCAGCCGCTGCCGCTGCGATCAAGCGGTGATGGGGGAGCCGGTAGCGGGCCGGATGGGCCAGGAGGGTCAACCCACCCGCCGCCTGGATGGCCTTCACCACCGCATCGGCTCGCAGGGCCGCTCCAACGACGGCCTGCCCTTGGACATAGGGGGCCAGGGAGGGAGCGGGGAATTGGAAGCCAAGGGCCAGCACATGCACCAGACATCCCTCCAGAAGGGCACTGATTTCCACCCCACGCCAGAGGTGGGGCACCCCATCACCCTCTGCCGCATGGCGATCGAAACAGGCCTGAGCCTCCTGGTAGGCCCCCCCGTGGTGGTGATCCGTGATGGCCAGATGTTCCAGCCCCAGCCGAACGGCCTGAGACGCCAGATCCCTGGGTCGCAGGCTTCCATCACTGCAGGTGGTGTGGCAGTGGAAGTTGAAGCGCCCCGGACAGCTCTGGGGTCCCACTTGACGTAAAACCGCAGTCAGGGGATGGGTTTGGGCTTCAGGACGAAGCACGGCTCTTGGAGGTTTGGAGGGCGAGGGCCTCGGAGCGCAAGCGGCGCCAGCGGGCGTAAAACTGAATGGAGGCGGCCATCGCCACCACCAAAGCCACAAGAAACCAGGTGGCCCAGCCCGTGGGGAACTGGTTTTTAAACACCACCAGCATCACTGCCGCCACCAGAAGCAAGGTGGGCAACTCGTTCAGGGCCCGCAGTTGCTTGGCACTCCAGCGGCAGGAGCCTTGCTGGAGCTGGCCCATCAGGCGATAGCAAAAGGCGTGGTAGGCCAGGAGCAGGGCCACGATGGCCAGCTTGCTGTGCATCCAGCCCTCCCTCAGCCATCCGGGTTGGACACTGAGCAGGCCGAGGGCCATGGCGACCGCCACCGCCATGCCGGGGGTGGTGATGATGTTGGCCAGCCGACGCTCCATCAGGCCGTATTGCTCCTGAAAGGCGTCTCTGAGGGGCTCCTCCAGATCTTCCGCTTCCCGGTGGTAGATGAACAGCCTCACCAGGTAGAAGAGCCCGGCAAACCAAACGACCACCCCCACGATGTGGAGCGCCTTGAACCACAAATAGGCCTGGGGAGGCCAGACCCATGCCAGGTGAAGGGAAAGATCTGTAGGGCCGGCCATGGGAGCAAGGGTGGCAGCAGAGGTGGGATCAGGCCTGCTCGAGGCGCTTGACGATATAGGCCATCAAACCCAGGGAACCGGCCAGGACGAGGAGCAGGGCAAGGGTCATGAAGAAAGAGCCATTGCCATCATTATCGACAGGATGAAAATGCATGGGGAGAAATGGCAGGCAGGGCAGGCCCATCCCTTGAGGCCATCCTTCCGGACTCCGCGGAAACCTTCTTGTTCGTCTACGGCACCCTCAAGCGGGGGGAGGCCAATCACGCCAGGCTCCAGGGGGCCCGTTGGGAGGGAGAAGCCACCCTGGTGGGTGCCTGTCTATTCGATCTGGGACCGTTTCCCATGGCCGTTGCCGGCGAGGGACAGATCCAGGGGGAGCTCTATGCCCTGCCCTCGGAGGACCTTGCAGCGATCGATGCCTTTGAAGGCGCCCCCCGCCTGTACGAGCGCCACTGGTGTCCCCTGGCCGATGGACGGCAGGCCTGGGTCTATCTCGGCCGGGCCCGGCAGGTGCGCCATGTGCGCTGCTTGCCTGGTGGGACATGGCCCTCCCTGGCCTGGCTTCTCCTGGGGCTGCTCCTCCCTGTTCCGGTTGAGGCTGCCGGGTTCGACACCCTGGGGGCATGCCAGGCCTGGCGACGCAGCCATGGGGTGGCCCGGATCGAGCTGGGAAACAGCATCGGTGCAGCCCACTACCTCACGAAGCGCACCCCCTTCCAGGAGAGCTCCCCGGAGGCACCCGTGGATCTTTACAGCCCTTCCGACCTGCTACGGATCTGCCGGCCCTAGGACGGGACAGCCACCAGCCAACGGCCGGCCGCTGCCAGTGCCATGGTCAAACTGGCCATCCCAAGCCAGGGCAGCAGGGGCGGCTGCAGGAGGCGACGCACCAGCACCACCGTTCCGCCTGCACCCATCAGCACCACCAGGGTCTGACAGAAGGCGATCACATGCCCATCCGCACTCCAGTAGGGCAGTAACCCTGCCAGATCGGGCCGCCACGGGGCGAGGCTGACCGGGAGCACCCTCCCCGCCTCCCTCATGCCTAGGGGAAGGTGATCGGCCAGCAGGAGGCCCCAGAGCAGGGGCAACCCGGCATAGAGGGTCAGCTTCAGGCGAGAGAGAGGCCTCGAGGCAGCCTCCCTGACGCCCCTTCTCAGCCGGATGAGGCCCCAGACCAGGGCCATGGCAGCGGCTGGAATCGCCAGCGCAGCCGTGCTCCAAGCCAGCCGCGGCAGCCATGGGCCGCAGTTCAGGCTCAAAGGCGCCAGAGGCAGAGCGCCCAGGAGCCGTTGCCAGTGACGCAGGGAGAGGCTGCCTGCCAGTACCAGGATCAAGCCCATCTCGCCGTCGGGCGGATCCATGTCGCGCTGGAGATCGGCGGCAGGGGGGCGCAGACGGAGCTGAACGGAGCGATGGGGGCAGGCCTGGACACAGGTGAGGCAGAGCACGCAGTTGCGGTTATCGGCGAGGTGGGCGGGATGGGTGCCCAGGGGGCAGCCGGGGGTGGCAAGTCCTTCCCCTTCGGCCGGCCCCCCCTTAAAACAGGCGTAGCTGCTGCAGCTGCCGCTGCAGGTGCCCACCTGGGCACGCAGCTCGCTGATCGCCAACTTCGCAAAAAGGCCATTCATGCCACCCACGGGGCAGAGGTAGCGGCACCAGAAGCGCTTTTCGTAGAGCCAGGAGCCCACGACGGCGCCGGACGTAATGAGCAAGAGCAGGCAGCTGCTCAACCAGGCCCGGTTGGGCAGATCCGCCACAGACTCCCAGAGGAGGATGGCGGCAAATCCTGCGGCCAGGAAGGGTGCGGCCCAGCGATCACTTTCCCCCCTGGGCCAGGACCTGGGCTGGTGTCCGAGAACCCGGGAGAGGCGCTGCGCAATTTCCCCCCAGACCATAAACGGACAGAATGAGCACCAGAGCCTGCCCACAAGGGGATAGGTCAGCAGGATCAGGGGCCACCACCAGGCCCAGAAGAGATTGAGTGCCCCGTTTTGGCTGCGATCCTGAGGCCCCAGCCACAGCCAGAGGTTGACCCCCACAAACACCCAGCTCACCAGCCCAAAGAGGAGGCCGTTCCAAAGCCGTGGGGAACGCATCCAACCCCGCAGCTGAGGTTTCCAGCGCCAGAGGTCAAAGCGTGGTCGGCTGCGGCGGGACTCCGTCCAGAACACATCGTCCGGGAGCACTGCGGGGTGGGTGCTGTTGCACTGGCGCAGGGCCCGATCCACCAGAGTCACCAGCTCCCGCACATTTCCGGGGAAGTCGTAGTTCTGCAGCCGTTTGATTAGAGCCTCACTCACCTGGGGGGGCTGGTCCCAGCCCAGGCTGCGACTCCGCTGACGGACGGCGTAGCGAATCCACTCCCCCAGATCGGCCCGTCGCACCCGCAGGGGGGGCACCCGAATGGAGCGCACGCTGTCCCCCAGATCCTGGCTGGTCTCCGCGGTGAGAAATACCCGTCCGTGGAAGTGATGAAGCGACCCATCCTGGGGCTGGGTCCAGGTGCCGCTCTTCAGCAGCGCCAGGAGAGCGGGAAGCAGGGCCGGGTCGGCCCGATCCACCTGGTCGAGAAGAAGGGCACCCCTCCCCAGGGCCTGGAGCATCGGAGGGTGGTCGCGATCGGGGTTGAAGAGCTCGCCGCCATCGGATCGGAGCAGGGCGCAGTTGAAGCGCACCATCAGTTGTCGTCGGGCCGGAGAGCTGAAGTGGATCAGGGCGGCGATGTTGTCCTTCTCCAGCCCAGGTTCGCCGCTGATCAATACGGGAGTGGCTTGGGGATCCTCGGCGGCCTCCCGAATGGCCCGGCGCAGGGCCTGGGCATAGCGACTGCTACCCACCACCCCGCGGCGAATTCGGCTTTGCAGATGGGGGGCCAGCCACAGGAGATTGGCAGCCATGGCGCACCCAAGCGACTGGCTGGATTCTGGGCGCCGATGATCAGGATGCACCCTCAGCCCTTCCCCCATGACCCTCACGCTCTACGGCGGAGCCCGCAGCCGCGCCTCTCTTGTGCGCTGGTATCTCGAGGAAAAAAACGTGCCCTACACCTGGGTTCCGATCGATCTGGCGAAAGGGGAGCAGCAGGAACCGGCCTTTCGGGCCATCAATCCCTTCGGCAAGGTGCCGGCCCTGCTGGATTCCTCCTTCTCCCTCCCGGATGGCCAGCCTCTGGCGCTCTTTGAAAGCGGCGCCATCCTGCTGCACCTTGCCGAACACCACGCCAAGGAGAGTGGCCCCCCGGTGTTGCGATCCCTTACGGCCCAGTGGCTTTTTTATGCCAATGCCACCCTCGGCCCCGCCCTCGTTTCAGCCTCCACCCGGCCCGAGGAGCTGATCCGCCAACTGGAGGTTCTTGAGCCCCTGATGGCCAAGGGCCACTCCCTGCTGGCGGCCTTCCCGGACGCTCCAGCCTGGAGCGCTGCGGATTGCGCCGTGCAGGCCTACCTGGCCTATCTCCCGATGTTCTGCAAGGAGATCGATCTCTCCCCCTTCCCTGCCATCCAGACCACGATTGGAATCACCCAGGCCCGAAGGGCTTACCGAAACGCCATGGGCCTGCCACCCACGGAGGCCTGATGGCCGATCGGAGCCGCTGCCCCTTCCAGTGGCAGGGCCATGTCTTGGAGCTGCTCGCCCAACGGGCGGTCTGGGATCCAGAGCGGAGGATCCTTTTGGTGGCTGATCTGCACCTGGGCAAAGCGGAGGTGTTTCAGGCCTTTGGCGTGCCTCTCCCCAGCGATGGGGATGGGGCCACCCTCAACCCCCTTCTGGCGCTGGCGCATCAGCTCCGGCCCCAGGAGGTGGTGGTGCTGGGGGATCTGATTCACAACAGGCTGGGCCTCACCGCAGACCTGCGGCAGAAGATCGGCGTCCTGCCTGATCTGATGAAGTGCCCCCTGCGCCTCATCGGCGGCAACCACGAGCGGGGGAGCTGGCTGGAAGGGCTGGGCCAGGAGCCGTCCCAGGCGCTGGGCCCATGGTGGCTGAGCCATGGTCCTGAACCCAGGCCAGGCCTGCTCAACCTCTGCGGCCATCGCCACCCCGTGGCGGTGGTGGGCAACGCGGTGGACCGATTGCGGCTGCCTTGCTTTGCTTTCGATCCCGTGCAGGCCACCTTGGTGCTGCCGGCGTTCGGCGCCCTCACCGGAGGCCATCCCTGCCCCCCCCAAGAGCGGCTCTGGCTGGTAGCGGAAGGGCATGTGCTGCCCTGGGACCCAGGGGCTAATCGGCTTCGGCCAGGGCTCGCACCACGTCGCCGCGGGTAAGCACCCCCACCATGGCACCCGACTCATTCACGACGAACAGTCGTTGGACCCGGCGGTCGTTCAGCAGGCGCGCTGCCTGGGGAAGGGTAGTGGAAGGGCTACAGGTGTGTGGTTTGGAGGTCATCACTTCCCCCACGGTGCTTCCCAGAACCTGGTGCACCTGACGGTTCCACTCCAGGGGGTTGCGCAGGTAGATCACCGCATCCAGAAACATCACATACGGACCGGCCTCAAAGCCGCTTTCGCGGACCATCAGATCCTTTTCGCTCAGCTCGCCCACCAGGATCCCCTGTTCGTCCACCACGGGCAGACCGCTGATGTGGTGCGTGCTCAGCAAGGTCACAGCATCCTGGAGGGGGGTCTCGCGACGGACGGAGAACACCGGTGAGGTCATCACCTCTTGGACAGCCCGTTCCACCACCATGGTGCTTCATGTCTATGAAGGGTCATTCTGAAGGGGCGCCGGAACGGCATGGCCCATGAACCTCCCCTCTCCCCCTGATCGCCATTGGCCTGCAGCGCGACAGCTCGCCGATGGATTGACCGTGCTTCGGGGCTTCCTGGGCCTCCCCCTGTTGGTGGCCCTCCAACTGGGCTGGGGAGGCATGGCCTGGGGTTTGCTGTTGCTGGGGGGCCTGAGTGATGCGCTCGATGGCTGGCTCGCCCGTTGGAGCGGGGGGGGATCGGTCTGGGGTGCCCGGTTGGATCCCCTCACCGACAAGCTTTTGGTCTGTGCCCCCTTGCTCTGGCTGGCCAGTCAGGGACGGCTCCCCCTGGTGGCCATATGGCTGCTGCTGGCCCGGGAACTGCTGATCTCAGGCTGGCGCGCCCAGCAGGGCAGCGGCGGGCCGGCTTCCTGGAGCGGAAAACTCAAGACCATTCTGCAGTTTGTTTCCCTGTTGCTGCTTCTCTGGCCCCCGGCCTGGCCGGCCCATGCCCTGGCCTGGGCCGCGGGGTGGTGGCTGTTCTGGCCCAGCTTCGTGCTGGCGCTCACCTCAGCCGTCGCCTACCTCAACCTCCGCCGTTGAGTTGCTCTCCTCCTCCCGGCTCCAGGCGGCAGGTTCGCTGCTCCGAAGGGTCTGGGCCGACAGGCCCCGCACCTCCTGGAGATAGCGCGCCAGAGGATCTCCGTGGCCATGGGTGAGGAACACCTGCTGGGCTCCGGTTTCCTCGATCGTGCGCACGAGGGATGGCCAATCCGCATGGTCACTCAGCACAAAACCCCTACCGAACCCCTTGCGTCGCTTCACCCCCCGGACCGCCATCCAACCACTGGCAAAAGCCGTTTGCACCCTTGGAAACCGGCGCATCCAGGGGGTCCGCAGGGCTGACGGTGGGGCCAGGATTAGTCGCCCGGCAA
>JBIIHR010000277.1:0-2981 GCA_044235655.1 Cyanobium sp.
GGAAAGGCCATAGCGCGCCTGCAGGGCTGGATCCCCATCCACATCCACCACCTGCAGATGGCCTGGGGGAAGGAGCTCCCGCAGGCGCTCCTCCAGCCCCTCGCACAGACAGCAGCCCTGGCGGCTGTAGAGAATGAAGCTGTAGAGAATGGAACGGTCCATCAATCGGGCACGGGATCGCATCCGCAGGGGGTGAAGGGATGGCAGCGGCTCAGGCGCCGCAGACTCAGCCACCCGCCTCGCCAGGGTCCATGGCGCTGTAGGGCCTCCGCCGCGTAGGCGCTGCAGCTCGGGATGAACCGACAGCGGGGCCCGAGCAGGGGGGAAATCCACTGCTGATAGAAGCGGATCAAGACCAGCAGGACTGCGGTCAGCCGACCCTCTAGGATCGATGGTTGGCGCTGCATGAGCGTTGGTCGGTCAACCTTTCTGGAGGTTGTTCCAGCTTGCCTGCCCGGTGCCTCCCACGGCGCATTCTTCGGGTTTCCGAAGATTCCACCGCGGTCCCTGTTCCTTTGCCAATCCTTTTCCATGTCCCGTTACCGCGGCCCTCGTCTGAGGATCACGCGGCGCTTGGGAGACCTTCCCGGTCTCACCCGTAAGTCCGCCAAGCGGTCTTATCCCCCCGGTCAGCACGGCCAAGCCCGTCGCAAGCGCTCCGAATACGCGATCCGTCTCGAAGAAAAGCAAAAGCTTCGGTTCAACTACGGCATTTCCGAGCGTCAGCTCGTGCGCTACGTAAAGAAAGCCCGTGCCCAGGAGGGTTCCACCGGAACCAACCTCCTCAAGCTTCTCGAAAATCGGCTCGATAACGTCTGTTTCCGCCTGGGCTTTGGCCCCACTGTTCCCGGAGCGCGGCAATTGGTGAACCATGGCCATGTCACGGTGAATGGCCGGGTGGTGGACATCGCCAGCTACCAGTGCAGGGCCGGCGATGTGGTGAGCATCCGGGAGCGGAAGGCCAGCAAGACGCTGGCGGAGGGCAATCTGGAATTTCCAGGCCTGGCCAACATCCCGCCCCATCTGGAATTCGACAAGGCCAAGCTCACCTGCAAGGTGAACGGCTCGATCGAACGGGAATGGGTGGCCCTGGAGATCAATGAACTCCTGGTGGTGGAATTTTACAGCCGCAAGGTGTAAGCCCAGCCCCCAACTGCCCGGGAAAGCCTCTGCCATTGGCAGGGGCTTTTTCGCCCTTTGCATGACATTGAAAAAGCCGTTACCTTTAACCCAACCAGCCACAACTCCTCAGATGCTGGCATTCCACCCCTGGCTTGCGAGCCCCCTAAATCGATGCCCCGTCTCCCCATTCCCCAGCTGAAAGCCGCTCCGCTCTCCCTGGCTGCAGGCCTGGCGCTCTTGCTGGCCAGCCCTCTCCCGCCGACTCAAGCTCTCACAGTCACCATGCTTGAGGTCGGGAATGACGTGGTAATGAGCGGCAGTGGCTCTCTCAATTTATCGGCGTTGAGTGGCCCCATCACGGATTTCAGCCCCGGGCCATTTATGTATCCAATGGCCAGCTCTTTCCTGCTTGGATCTCTTTCCGGGATTGATGTTTATTTCGGGGATATCACCTTTCCCGCCGCATTTGGCCCCGGCTCAGGCGTGATCGGCGATGGCAGCGGTGAACCGTTCGGTCCTGTTCAGTTTGTGTTTGGCTTCGGACCGGAGATCTGGGTGCCCGCCGGTTACCAATCGGGAGGTCCCCTCAATGCCTCGGCCATTTTCCAAGGAGAAACCCTGGCATCCCTGGGCGTCACCCCCGGGATGTACAGCTGGACCTGGGGGTCCGGTGCCAACGCCGATGATCTGACCCTCCATGTGGAGCAGTCGATTCCCCCCGTCCCGGGTCCCCTGCCGCTGCTGGGAGCTGGTGCGGCCCTGGGCTGGAGTCGGCGTCTCCGCAAGCGGTGCCTCCAGGCCCGCCGCTGAAGGAAGGGGGGGTCACCCCCCGATCAGAACCTCGAGGGCGGCGCTGACATCCGCTTGACGCATCAGCGCCTCCCCTACCAACACCGCATCGGCTCCAGCGCTCTGAACCCGGTCTAAATCGTGCCGGTTGAACAGACCCGATTCACTGACCAACAGGGTTTTACGGGCACTGATCTGTTGGCCATACACGGCGGTGAGCCGTTCGGTGGTGGCAAGATCCGTGTGAAACGTGCTCAGATCGCGGTTGTTGATGCCGATCATGGGCACGCCCTCCAAGCGCAACACCCGCTCCATCTCCTGGGCGTCGTGCACCTCCACCAGGGCCGCCAGGCCGAGGCTCCGGGCCACCTTGAGCAGATAGCCCAGATCCGCATCATCGAGGATGGCCGCAATCAGAAGCGCGGCGTCGGCTCCTGCGGCCCGAGCCTGGTACAGCTGGTAAGGAGACAGGATGAATTCCTTGCAGAGCAAAGGAAGATCCACCGCCTCCCGCACGGCTACCAGCACCTCAAAGCCCCCTTGAAAGAAGGTTTTGTCCGTCAGCACGGACAGGCAGCTGGCGCCCCCTGCCGCATATCCGCGGGCAATGGCCACGGGATCAAAATCCTCCCGGATCACCCCCTTGCTGGGGCTGGCTTTTTTCACCTCGGCAATCACCGCCGGCTTACGGCAGGCAGCCCTCAGGGCGGCCACGAAGTCCCGGGGGGCGGGAAGCTCCGCCACCTGCCGCTTCAGCTGATCCAGGCTCACCCTCTCCCGGGACGCGGCAATCTCCCGATCCTTTTCCCAGACAATCTTTTCCAGGATGTGGCGGGGCTCCTCCTCCGGATGGCGGATGCCGTATTCCAGATGGGCCACCTTCACCGAAGGGTTGGGAGGCCGGCGACGGATCTCCATCTCAGATCCCCCCAGCCGGGGCCAGCGCCATGGCCGCTTGCTTGTAGGCCACTTCCACCACCTCGCTGAGGGTGGGGTGGGTGTGCACCTCCGTGGCCAGTTGGCGCACGCTCTGGCGGCGCGCCACCGCATTGGCGATTTCCTGAATCAGA
>JBIIHR010000278.1:0-2976 GCA_044235655.1 Cyanobium sp.
TGACCAACATCAGGCTCTGTTCCAGATAGCGGCCAATGCGGCCCTCATCGGGCTGCAGACCTGCGATGCAGTGCTCCCGCAGGCCTGAGCAGGCCCCGCTGAGCAGCTCAAGGCTGCTCAGACAATTCAGGGCGATGAGGGGTTTGAAGACGTTGAGTTCGAAATTTCCCTGGCTGGACGCCATCTGCACGGCCGTGTTATTCCCCAGCACCTGCACCGCCACCATGGTGACCATCTCACACTGAGTGGGGTTCACCTTTCCCGGCATGATGCTGGACCCTGGCTCATTGACAGGCAGGATCAGCTCACCGAGACCGCAGCGAGGCCCACTGGCCAGCCAGCGGATGTCGTTGGCGATCTTCATCAGGCTGCCGGCCAGCACCGCCAGGGCTCCATGGGTTGCAGCCAGGGCTTCATGACCAGCCAGGGCCTGAAATTTGTTAGCTGCGGCGTGGAAGGGCAACCCGAGGCGTTCCGACAGATGGGCTGCCACCGCCTCCCCGAATCCCGCGGGGGCATTCAAGCCGGTGCCCACGGCCGTGCCACCGATCGCCAGGGCTCGCAGGCCTGGGAGCGTGGCCCGGAGGCCCGCCAGGCCGAGTTCCAGCTGGGCCTGGTAGCCCCCGAATTCCTGGCCAAGGGTCATGGGCACCGCATCCTGCAGATGGGTGCGACCGATCTTGATCAGGTCGGCATAGGCCATAGCCTTGCTGGCCAGGGAGGCAATCAGGGCCTCCAGGGCTGGCAGGAGGGTCTGCTCCAGGGCCATGCAGGCCGCCAGATGCATGGCCGTAGGAAAGGTGTCGTTGCTCGATTGACTGAGGTTGACATGGTCATTGGGATGGACGGGGCGCTTGCTGCCCAGCTCCCCGCCCATGGCCGCAATGGCCCTGTTGGCGATCACCTCATTCACGTTCATGTTGGTCTGGGTGCCGGAACCCGTCTGCCACACCCGGAGGGGAAACTCTTCATCCAAGGCTCCGCAGGCCACCTCTTCTGCGGCAGCCACGATCACCGAAGCCAGGCCAGGATCCAGCTTTCCCATCTCCGCATTCACCTCGGCACAGGCGGCCTTGAGATGGCCCAACGCATGCACAATGGCCAGAGGCATCGGCTCCCCAAAGGAAAAGAGCTGAAGAGAGCGCTGGGTCTGGGCACCCCAGAAGTGCTCGGCAGGAACCTCGATCGAACCGAGGCTGTCCGTTTCGAGCCGCCTCTGCGGGTTCATGTCAATCACGGGGAGAGGGATCCGGGGCCACCGACTGCCAACCATCGTTGAGCTCGTTGAAGCTCGTCATCCTTCGCTCAGAACTGGAAGGGGGGAGGGGCAACCCGGTGGCCCGACTTAAGGCGGCATGGATGGTGTCGATCTCCACCTGACCAGGAGCATCCAAGACCACCTGGCCCTCCTGTCCAAGAACCACCACCTGAGGAATGACCCCACGCCAGTAATGGAGGGGATCGGTCGGTCCGCCATCCACGCGTCCCTGCAGGGGGTCGGTGACCAACGGCATGAGTTCGATGCTGTTGCCCCACACCCGCTGCAATTCCGATACGACCCCCGCAAAGCGTTTGCTGACCGCACTGTCATCGAGGTAGTACACCACCAGGGTCACCCGATGGTCCGCCAGGGCCTCTGCCAGGGTGATCCGTGGAGGCACCAAGGAGCCATTGCCGGCATAGAGGGCAAAAATATTGCCGTCATAACGATCATTGTCCAGGCTGGCCAAGGCCCCCAAAGGCCAGGCGAGCAGGCCCACCAGCAAAAGGGTCAGCACAAGAATCCTGGCACGGATCCAGCGAGCCGCAGGGGCCATCATCGACGCGTGGACAGGTGAGGTGGGAAGACGGGACAAGGGCGAGGAGCGAAGGTCCACACCTGGAGGATTATGGGGGTCAACGGCCCAGGCTTCGACCCATTCCCTGGGCGATTCCGCGCCCCACCAGGCCAATGGCCCGTCCCACGACCCGGGTGAGAAACACCACAAAGAGATCCCCCAGGGCCCTCACAATCCCTTGAACCTGGGGGGCGAGGGCATCGCGAACCTCCAGGGAAAGGGTGACAAGTTGCTGGGGCCAGCTCAGACGCTTGAGTTCCCCATCCCGGGGTTCGGTGAGGTCCAGTCGAGCGATTCCTCCCTCTTTCAGGCAAAACAGCGGGCGGCGGCTCTCATAAAGCTGGATCGGCCGCTCCACCCAGCTGAGCCAGCGTTCCTGGGCATTGAGTTGGTTGCGCAGCCGCTCGAGATTGCGGGTGGGCAAGAGATTCTCCCGCAGTAGATAGCGGCGGAGTTCTGGCCACTCCGCACTCAGGGCCAGCACCTGGCTGCTGATCTGCTCGGCGTTCCGCACCAACCAGTTGGCCAGAAGCATCTCGAGATACAGCACGGCCTGGGGCTCATCAGGTGTCCTGAGCCGACCATCCACAACGAGGGGGCGGGCCTGCAATACGGCCGCCAACATGGAATGGGGATCGGGAAGTTCGGGATCTTCCCCCTCGAGATCGCTCTGGCTCAGCAGGGTCTCAGCCACCGGTTGGAGAGTGCCCTCCCGGGGAAGCTGCACATAGGGACCTGCTAGCTGCCGCAAAGCCTGCTGCCGCAGCTGGGGTTGCAAGACAGCCCAGCGCTGACGGAGGGTTTCAGCGCTCTGATCCTCCTGCTGGAGGGTGTCGCGAAGGTTATCCAGCTGCTCCAGCAAGGCCAACAGCAGATCCCGGCGCCGTTCGGCCTGCAGGCCATCAAAGGCCAGCAATTGGCCGCTGAGGTTGGCTGGCTCCGCCGCAACAGCGTCCTGCAAACGCTGGCGCAAGGCCCGCCAGATACCTTCCGCATTGCGTTGACGCAGGGTGAGGGTGAGCACAGGGGCGAGGGCGCCCCTGGGACTGGATGGGGAGAGACCAGGGGAAGGGGGGACAGCGGTGGTCGCCAGGAAAGCGCCCTGGGACGGTGGTGGAGGGGATTCGAAGCCCCAGGC
>JBIIHR010000279.1:0-2974 GCA_044235655.1 Cyanobium sp.
CGTGGTCGCCGTATCATTGGGGAAGGGTGGCCTGGCTCATGGGGCCATCATCCCAACATCCCATCCCAATGCATCCCAAAAGATGTGACGAGAGCCCCCAGGAGCCTGCGGATCTGGCTAACTCTGAGGGATAGAGCCACCCCCTTCCATGGTCGTCACTCCCACCGGGAGCCCCACCGCCACTGGCCCCTTCCCCGAGGTGCTCAAAGAGAGTGGCCAGCGGGAGGTGTTCTGCGGCCTCACTTCGATCGTGTGGCTCCACCGCCGCATGCCCGATGCCTTCTTCCTGGTGGTGGGCTCCCGCACCTGCGCCCACCTGATCCAGAGCGCCGCCGGGGTGATGATCTTCGCGGAGCCCCGCTTCGGCACGGCGATCCTCGGAGAGCGGGATCTGGCGGGCCTGGCCGATGCCAACGACGAACTCGACCGCCTTGTGGGGGACCTGCTGGAGCGGCGTCCCGAAATCCGCACTCTCTTTCTGGTGGGCTCCTGCCCCAGTGAGGTGATCAAGCTGGATCTGGCCCGTGCCGCCGAGCGCCTCACCCAGCAGATGGCCGGCCGCGTGCGGGTGCTCAACTACACGGGCAGCGGCATTGAAACCACCTTCACCCAGGGGGAAGACCAGGCCCTGATGGCCCTTTTGCCCCTGCTTCCCCAGAGCGATGAGGAGCAACTCCTGATCGTGGGCACGCTGGCCGATGCGGTCGAAGACCGTTTCACCACCCTCTTCGAGCGGATGGGCATCCCGAAGGTGCGCAGCCTGCCGCCCCGGCGTTCCACCGATCTGCCCCCCATCGGCAAGGGCACCCGCCTGCTGCTCGCCCAGCCCTTTCTCAGTGCCACCGCCCGGGCCCTGGCCCACCGGGGCGGCCAGCTGATCGAGAGCCCCTATCCCTTTGGCGTGGAGGGGAGCCGCCTCTGGATGGAAGCGGCCGCTGCCGCCTTTGGAATCGATGCGGCGGCGGTGGCCCCGGTGCTCGATCCTCTCGTGGAGCGCGGCCGACGGGCCATCGAGCCCCACCGGCGTGTGCTGGAGGGCAAGCGCCTTTTCCTGATGCCCGATTCCCAGATGGAGATCCCCCTGGCCCGTTTCCTGGCCCGCGAATGCGGTATGGAACTGGTGGAGGTGGGGGTGCCCTACCTGGATCGCCAGCTGATGGCCGCCGAGCAGGCCCTGCTTCCTGCCGGGACTCGGCTCAGCGAAGGCCAGGATGTGGAGCTTCAGCTGGAGCGGGTGCGCGCTGCGCGGCCCGACCTGGTGGTGTGTGGTCTGGGCCTGGCCAACCCCCTGGAGGCGGAGGGCCTGGCCACCAAATGGTCGATCGAGCTGGTGTTCAGCCCCATTCACGGCTGCGACCAGGCCGGCGAACTGGCCGAACTCTTTGCCCGTCCCCTTCGCCGTCGCGGCGTTCTCACCTTCGCCTGATCCCCCCACCGATTTCATGGAACTCACTCTCTGGACCTATGAAGGCCCCCCCCACGTGGGTGCCATGCGCATTGCTGCCTCCATGGAGGGGGTGCACTACGTGCTCCATGCCCCCCAGGGCGACACCTATGCCGATCTGCTGTTCACCATGATCGAGCGGCGCGATAAGCGCCCCCCCGTCACCTACACCACGTTTCAGGCCCGGGATCTGGGGGGCGACACGGCGGAGCTGGTGAAGCGCACCATCGCCCAGGCCGTGGAGCGGTTCCACCCTGAAGCATTGCTGGTGGGCGAGAGCTGCACCGCCGAGCTGATTCAGGACCAGCCCGGTGCCCTGGCCGCTGGGATGGATCTGGGGGGCATCCCGATGGTGAGCCTGGAGCTGCCCGCCTATTCCAAGAAGGAAAACTGGGGAGCGGCGGAAACGTTCTATCAGCTTGTCCGGGGTCTGTTGAAGGAGCAGCTGCCCCCGCCCGGTAGCCCGAAGATCGCGCCCACCCGCTGGAAGGAGGAGGGGCGCCGCCCCCGGGTGAATCTGCTGGGCCCCAGTCTGCTGGGCTTTCGCTGCCGTGATGATGTGCGCGAGATCACCCATCTGCTCGCCGAGCAAGGCATCGATGTGACCGTGGTGGCCCCCCTGGATGCCAGGCCTGCGGATTTGCAGCGCATCCCCACGGCGGATGCCAACGTCTGCCTCTATCCAGAGGTGGCAGCTCCGGTTTGCAGCTGGCTGGAGCGCAGCTTCGGCATGGCCACGGTCAAAACCGTTCCCATTGGCATTCGAGCCACCACAGCTTTTCTCACGGAAATCACCACCCTGCTGGGGCTCGACCCCATGGGGGCCGCTGCGGCGGAGATCGAGCGGCGCTCCCGCCTTCCCTGGTATTCCCGCTCCGTGGATTCCACCTATCTCACGGGCAAGCGGGTGTTCATCTTTGGCGATGCCACCCACGCCATTGCGGCTTCCCGCATCGCCAGCCAGGAGCTGGGCTTTGAGGTGGTGGGCCTCGGCACCTACAGCCGGGAGCTGGCCCGGGAGGTGCGTGCCGCCGCCAAGGAGCTCGGCCTCGAAGCCCTCATCAGCGACGACTACCTGGTGGTGGAGAAGGCCATGGCGGAGGCGGCTCCTGAGCTGGTGCTCGGCACCCAGATGGAGCGCCACAGCGCCAAGCGGCTGGGCATTCCCTGTGCCGTGATCAGCACCCCGCTCCATGTGCAGGATGTGCCCGCCCGCTATTCCCCCCAGATGGGCTGGGAGGGGGCGAACGTGATCTTCGATGCCTGGGTGCACCCGCTGATGATGGGTCTGGAGGAGCATTTGATCGGCATGTTCCGCCACGACTTCGAGTTTGTGGACGGCCACCGCAGCCACCTGGGCGATGGGGCACCGGCTCCGAGCCCCGTGGCGGATGCGGTGCAGGAGCCCTCCGCGGCGGCATCGCCTGGCGCGGTTTCGACTGGCATGGAGGCGATGGAACCCTCCGGAGCCGTTGCGGTGGCGGAAGCCCCTGCTTCAGCAGGTGAGCTGGTGTGGACCGCCGATGGGGA
>JBIIHR010000280.1:0-2972 GCA_044235655.1 Cyanobium sp.
GGCGCCCAGTGTGCTGCCCAGCCCGGTGGAGCCGGCGGATGCGGGGCTGCACGAGCGTTTGTATCAGACGGCCACGTCTCGCTGGCGCCGGCTGGGCCGGGGATCGGAGGCGTTCCATGAGCTGGAGGAGGGGTTGGAGAGTGGAGCTGGCGGCCAGCTGTCCGCAGCGGGTCTTTGGGCGTCAGGGAGAAGTGAGTCTGGAGCGGGTGGAGTGGGATCTCGTCAGCGTTCGTTCTGGCTGGTGGCGGATGCGGAGCTGATTGTGTACGGGGCCACGGATCCTTCAGCGCGGCTGACGATCGGAGGGGAGGAGGTGCCCCTGTCGGCGGATGGGACGTTCCGGATCCAGGTGCCGTTCCGGGATGGCCAGCAGGTGTATCCGATCGAGGCCGTGGCGGCAGATGGGGAGCAGAAGCGGAGCATCACCCTGGAGTTCCGCCGCTCCACACCGGAAGACCACAGCAACCCGGCCCATCAAGCTGTTTCGGAATGGTTCTGATCCCATGAGCTCTGCCCCTGGCCCAGCGACCCCCTCATCTCTCCTGAAGACCGTGGTGGCAGCTACCCCCATGGTGGGTTCGCTCGTGGTGCCCCTGTTGGTGCCCCTCCTGATGGTGCGGGTGAGCATTTCTGCGGGTGTGCTGGCCATGGTGGTGGCAGGGGCCCTCTGGTTTGTGGCCATGCTGCGCACCTCGGAAATGCCCGAGCACGACTAACCCTGTCTGTCCTCTGGAGGGAATGCTCTGACCAGCCTCCCCCTTCAGAGATGGTGTTTTGGCGTCGGCGTGTCCTGGCTCTCCTGGTGCCCTTGGGCCTCAGCCTGGTCCAGGGCTGTGGGCCTGCTCCGGCGGGAGTGGAGCGGCCCGTCCAGCAGGCCCTTCCCCTGCCAGAGGGCATCCGGGTGGCGTTCAACCACCGGGAGGCAGAGCGCTATCGCTCGCCGGTGAGCGGTCTCTGGCGGCCGGGGGACAACCTGGAGGCCCTGGTGCTGGAAGCGATCAGCGAAGCACGCCAGGAGATTCTGGTGGCCGTGCAGGAGCTCTCCCTGCCGGCCGTGGCCCAGGCCCTGGTGGCCCGCCATCGCCAGGGACTGGCCGTGAAAGTGGTGCTGGACAACAACTACAGCACCCCCTGGAGCCGCCAGCATCCGGCCGACCTCACCACCCACCAGCGCCACCGCCAGTCCCAGCTCATGGCACTGGGCCAGGCAGATGCGGTGGAGCTCCTGCTGCAGGCGGGGGTACCCCTGATCGACGACCGGGCCGATGGCAGCGCGGGCAGTGGATTGATGCACCACAAATTCATGGTGATCGATCGGCGAGTGGTGGTGACGGGCTCCACGAATTTCAGTCCCTCCTGTGTGCATGGGGACCCGGAGGATCCCCGCACCCGTGGCAATGTGAACCATCTTCTGCGCTTCGATCATCCAGCGCTGGCGGCGGTGTTTGCCGAGGAGTTCGGCCGGCTTTGGGGTGATGGTCCCGGTGGGGCGCCCGACAGCCGCTTCGGCCTGGGCAAGGGCTCGGGTCCGGCCCAACGGGTGCAGGTGGGCGACACCACGGTGGAGGTGCTCTTTGCTCCCCACCCGCGCCAGGATCCCCACCAGGGGCTGAATTGGTTGGCCGCCCAGATCGCCACCGTGCAGCGCTCGCTGGATCTGAGCCTGTTTGTTTTCTCTGCCCAGAACCTGGCCGATGCCCTGGCCGCCCTGCCCCAACGGGGTGTGGCCGTGCGCCTGCTGGCTGATCCCGGCTTTGCCAGCCGTCCCTTCAGTGAGGTGCTGGATGTGCTCGGCGTCAGCCGGGCCGATGGGGACTGCCTGCTGGAGGCCGACAACCGGGTGTGGACCAGGCCCCTGGAGGGGGTGGGCACGCCCCGTCTGGTTGGGGGCGACAAGCTCCATCACAAGTTTGCTGTCATCGACAACCGCAGCGTGATCACAGGCTCCTTCAACTGGAGTCCTTCGGCGGCCCATCAAAACGATGAAACCCTGCTCCTGATCCATTCCCCCCAGCTGGCGGCCCACTTCACCCGGGAGATGGATCGGCTCTGGCGGGGTGCGGAGCTGGGGGTGACGGGACGCCTGGAGAGAGGCCTGGCCCGGAGTCGGCAGCGCTGTGGCTCCGGACGGCAACGGCCCGCTTCCGCGGTCCATCAGCCCCGGGGGAAGCCTGCTCCCCCAGGCCCGATTAGCATGGTTCCATCCGCCGCGTCACCCTGATGGATCCGGCTTCCTCCGCCCGAAGCCAGTCCCCCGAGCTGGATGCCATCAACCTGATGTTGCGCGACCTCAACACGCGCCACGACGAGATCCGCCACCGAGCCGCCTTCCGCGGTTGCACCGGAGAGCTCCTCGTGTTGCAAAAGGAGCTGGTGGACTACCTGCTGAGCAAGAAACAGGAGCTGGTGGGTCACCCCCCCGCCACCTCCCATGCGGTGGAGGGCAAGGGTGGCTGAGGGAGGTTGACCTGAGTCCATCCCTTGCCCCTCCCCCCCACCCCCATGCGGTGGTTGTGGGAGCCGGCCCCACGGGGGCCTTCCTCGCCCTCGCGTTGGCCCGTGCTCGCTGGGCCGTCACCCTGGTGGAGGCCACGGGCCAGGGAACCCCCAGGCCCTACCGGGGGGAGGGCTTGATGCCCAGTGGCCTGGCGGCCCTGGAGGCCATGGGGCTGTGGCCCCTTCCGCAGGAGGTGGTGCATCGTCCCCTCCAGGGGTGGGCCGTGGTGCTGGATGGCCAGCCGTTCTTTTCCGCCCCCGAACCCTTGGGGGGGGATCGGGGCTGCTGGCTGGTGGATCAGGAGTCGCTGCTGCACCACCTGCGCAGCCGATTTCTCCAGGAGCGGGGCAGCACGATCCTGGAGGATTGCGCCGTCAGGGGGCTGCTGCGCTCCGAGCCCATGGGTCGGGTGGGGGGCGTGCATCTGGCTGATGGCACGGACTTACGGGCGGACCTGGTGGTGGGCTGCGATGGT
>JBIIHR010000020.1:0-9830 GCA_044235655.1 Cyanobium sp.
GGGGTGGCGAGTGGAACATCGCCCCGAAGGAGGACTCTGGCTGAAATCCGTTTCACGCCATGGTCCAGCCGAAGCAGCCGGGTTGGAGGTGGGGGATGAGCTCCTGGCTCTGAACCGTCAGCGGATCGAGCACGTCAAGGATCTCGAAGCCATGCTCCTGAGCCCCCCAGCCTGCGACGCTCCCCTGGCCGTTCTGTTTTCTCGGGATGGCCTCATTCGCGATACCCGGCTCACGCCGGGGCCTCCGGCAGTCACGCGCTGGTCCCTCCATTCCGATCCTGAGGCCAGCTCGGAGGTCCTGGAACGCCGCCGCCAATGGCTGGAGCTCGTGCCTTGACCCTGCCGACCCAAGTCAGAGGGGTTCTGATGGGGATGGCAGGTGCCGGCGTGGTGGCCTCAGGCATGCTGCTCTGGCTCATCCGAGGGGCGGGAGGTAGCCCGCAGAGCCAACGCCCGCCCACCTTGCTCGACCTGCTGGAAGAGGTGAGGCAAGCAAAGCCTCCCGAGCAGCCCCGCCGACCTGCACCGAGGCCCCCATCAAGGACGGCCTGGGTCTCCCCTCTGGAGAACGCATGCCGTCCCCCCGATGAGGCGCTACGCAAGCGGCTGCAATCCGAACTGGCAGCCCTGCCAACGCGCATGGTGCGGCTGAACATTCACCCGACGAATTACGGGGAACGCATGAATCGGGATGCCTTAGGCAATCCCCTTGACCCCACTCCCCGGATGGTTGTGCTGCACGAGACGGTCTACGGCCTGCGCTCCGCCATCAACACCTTCCTTACTCCTCACCCTAGAGATGAGGATCAGGTCAGTTATCACGTCCTGATTGGGGAAAAGGGAGACGTGGTTCAAGCCCTGGATCCCTCGAAGCGAGCCTTTGGAGCGGGTAACTCAGCGTTTGGCAGCCAATGGGCGGTCACCAATCCCAAAGTTGGGGGCTCCGTCAATAACTTTGCCTTGCACCTGAGCCTGGAAACGCCCCTGGACGGAGAAGACCAGGAGAGTGTCCACACTGGCTACAAACCAGCCCAATACGATGCGATGGCTTTGGTTCTGGCGGATTGGATGCGTCGCTATCCGATCCAGGCTCAGTCCATTACCACCCATCGCCATGTGGATCTAGCAGGGGAGAGGGCAGATCCCAGGAGCTTCAATTGGGATGAGCTCGGTAAGCGGCTCGTGGCCCTCGGTGTGATCTGTTGAGCCCCTGATGAAACGCTGAAGTTGTCTAAATCAACGGGCTCAGACGGGTGTGTTTTTCGCTGTAGAGAATTTCATGCAGCGAAGGATCTTGCATGTACCGAAGGATGCGGGCTGGGTAGTCCAGTTTGCCGTTGTGGAGGTAGGCCAGGGTGGCCAAACCCTTAGCATCTTTGGGATGACCGCTGGCGATCAGTATCCTGTCCCGAGGTAATTTGAGGCTCGTGGACAGCCTGGCGAACTTACCCACCAGCAACTCCACGTTCCGATCCGGATCCAGGAGCTGAAAACGGGCTTCTTGAATCTGCTCAGGGGTGGCATTTTCAGGGAGAAGTCCCTGTTTCACCATTTCACCGACGCTCAACTGGGCAGGGCCCTGGGTCTGGAACAGGCCACTGCGCACCGCAATGGGGCTGTCCTCACCGGGCTTGGCATGGTGCATCTCATCAAACAGCACCGCAGCCACCAGCATGGGGTTGATCCGGTGCCTGGCACTGTGGCGAAGGATGAGGGGGCGAAGCTCCTCCAATCGCGACAAGGTGTGATGGCGGAGGGGTTGAAGCTGGTCCAACCCTTCGGTGAACAGCTGGGCAATGGCCGGTTGGGGGCCATGAACCCCGAAACGCCGATTCAGTTCACGGAGCTCTTCAGGGGAGAAATCCACCGGATCCGGACGCTGACCCTCCAGAGGTGAAGAGTGGCGGACAGCGTCCGCACCAGCTTCTGAAATCAGACGACCAGTACCCGGGTGGGGTCCTGAAATGATCCGTTGGGTAGCCAAGGCAAGACCTCCCAACCCGAGAGCCAATGCAACGGCAGCCAGGGGTAGACCTCCTGGAAGGCGGCGTAAGGACTTGGAGATCGGCAAATGAAGTCGGGGTGAAGATCCCAAAAGGACCTCCAATGTTTCGGTCTGTGCCCATTATTTGGGTTCTTTCTCTCCTGTCCAGGGTTGAGCCGTTCGGTCATCCCGCTGGCCCACCTTCCATCGGTCCCAACAGGCGGTTCAGTACGGTGCATGGGCATGCGCGGTACCCCTGCGGCCATGTCCACGTTTCCGCCGTTCAGGGCCTCAGAACCGGATCACCTCTGGCAGCGCTTTCAAGCCCTGCTCTGGCATGACAGCAGCCTGGGCCTCTGGCTGGATCCAAGCCGGATGGCCCTGAACGTTGACGATCTTCAGGCTCTGGAGCCCGGCTTCGCTTCCGCCTTCACCGCCATGGATGCGCTGGAAGCCGGAGCCATAGCGAATCGGGATGAGGAACGCCAGGTCGGCCATTACTGGCTTCGGGATCCTGAGCGCGCCCCCAGCCCTGACATGCAGCAGCTGATCCGCAGGGAAATTGATGGTCTGGAGACCTTTGCCCGTGAGGTGAGAGAAGGCCAGCGCACCGCTCCGACAGGCACACCCTTCACAGATGTGCTCTGGATCGGTATCGGTGGTTCAGGCCTGGGTCCCCTCCTGATGGTGAAGGCCCTGCAACGGGAGGGCCAAGGTCTCCCCTTCCATTTCATTGACAATGTCGATCCCCAGGGGATGAGCGCGACCCTGGCTTCGCTTGGGCCCCGGTTGCGCACCACGCTTGTGGTTGTGGTGAGCAAATCCGGCGGAACCCCAGAGCCTCGCATCGGGATGCAGCAGAGCAGGGCGAGGGTGGAGGCCATGGGAGGCCGGTGGCAAGAACAGGCGGTGGCGATCACCATGCAAGGGAGCCAACTGGATCAGCTGGCCAGCGCTGAAGGCTGGCTCGCCCGCTTCGACATGCCGGACTGGGTGGGTGGACGGACCAGCATCACCAGTGCAGTTGGCCTTTTGCCGGCAGCTCTGATTGGAGCCGATCTGAGAGGTTTTCTTGACGGGGCAGCGGCCATGGATCGGCTCACCAGGGAGCATGTCCTGCGGAGCAATCCAGCGGCCCTCCTGGCAGCATCCTGGTTCGTTGCAGGAGGAGGGCAGGGCCGGCGAGACATGGTGGTCCTTCCCTATCGCGATCGACTTGAGGTCTTCAGCCGCTACCTCCAGCAACTCGTGATGGAGTCGTTAGGCAAGAAATGGGATCGGAATGGCAAGGAGGTCCATCAGGGTCTGGCGGTTTATGGCAACAAGGGCTCGACCGATCAGCACGCCTATGTGCAACAGCTCCGCGATGGCTTGGATAACTTTTTCGTGGTGTTCATCGAAGCGCTCGACGAACCCGCTGATATTTCGTCCATCAGTGGAGACCATCCGGCCGATTTCCTGGCGGGGTTTCTGCAGGGAACCCGTGCCGCCCTCTGCGAGGGGGGAAGGCAGTCCCTCACGATCACCCTGGAGCGTTTTGATGAGCGCTCCCTCGGGGCCCTGATTGCCCTGTTTGAGAGAGCCGTGGGGTTGTATGGGGAATTGATCAACGTGAATGCTTATCACCAGCCAGGGGTTGAGGCCGGTAAAAAAGCTGCCGCGGAGATTCTTTCCCTACAGGAGAGGCTGGAACAGAGCCTGAGCAGTGGCCAAAGCCACGATCTGGCTGATCTCCAGAGGGTCCTGCAGCTTGAGAGTCCTGAACCCCTGTTCTGGATCCTGCGCCATCTTTGTTTCAATGGGCGTGGTTACCAGGCCAGCGGAAACTGGGGCGAACCCCACACCCTGCGCTTTCGGAAAATGTGAGGTCTCAGGGCACCAGGTTGACCAACTTTCCGGGCACCACAATCACCCGGCGAGGCGGCTGGCCCTCCAGCCACTTGGCGGCCACGTCGCTTTCGAGAGCCAAACGTTCCAGAGTGGAGGCATCCGCGTCGGCCGGCACCTCCAGGTTGCCGCGCACCTTGCCCTTCACCTGAATCACCAGGGGAATCGTGTCTCGGGTCAGGGCCGACGCATCCACAAGGGGCCAGCTCTGGCGATGCACGCTGCTGGAGGGCAGGGGATCGCATAGGTGTTGCCAGAGCTCTTCCGCCAGATGGGGAGCGAAGGGTGCCAGAAGCAAGACCAAGGTCCGAAGAGCCTCCTGGGCCACTCTGGGTTGCACCTCGGGAAGGAGCGAAGCCATGGCATTGGCCAGTTTCATCAACTCCGATACGGCCGTATTCAGTTGCAGATCCCCTTCCAGATCGTCACTCACCTCCTTGATGGCCGTGTGTACTGCCCGCCGCAGGTTTTTTTCCTGGGGTTGAAGCTCAGACAGCCAATCAGCGTCTGCAGCTGGCAGCCCCGCATCCCCATCTCCAGCCGAGAGGGTCAAGCCGTCTTCCCGGGCCGTTTCCACCAGACGCCAGATGCGCTGGAGGAAGCGAAACTGCCCTTCCACGTCGGCGTCATCCCACTCCAGATCCTTTTCCGGGGGGGCTTTGAAGAGGATGAACATCCGAGCCGTATCGGCGCCATAGCGATCAATGACGGAGGTGGGATCAACGCCATTATATTTAGATTTTGACATCTTATCGAAGCTCACTGTTAACGGCTCCCCACTGTTTGGGTCCCGGGGATCATTGACATCGGCCACATCATCCGGGGAGATGTATTTACCATTGTGAGGATTGCGATAGGTCAGACCCTGCACCATCCCCTGGGTCAAGAGTCGAGTAAAGGGTTCATCAAAACCAAGTAAGCCACGGTCCCGCAGCACCTTGGTGAAGAAGCGTGAGTAAAGAAGGTGAAGGATGGCGTGTTCAATTCCACCCACGTACTGATCCACTGGAAGCCACTGGTTGACCGCCTCCTTGCTGAAAGGGACCTGGTCATTTGAGGGATCTGCGTAGCGCAGGTAATACCAGCTGGAGCACATGAACGTGTCCATCGTGTCCGTCTCACGCCGGGCCGGCTGGCCGCAGCTGGGGCAGTTCACGTGCAACCACCCCTCCAGCTGCCCCAGGGGAGAACCGCCCCGACCTTCCAGGGGGATCCCCGTTGGAAGGAGCACGGGCAATTGATCAGGGGGCACGGGTACATCCCCGCAATGGGGGCAATGCACCATGGGGATGGGACAACCCCAGTAGCGCTGGCGGGAGATCAACCAATCACGCAGGCGATATTGCACCCGGGAACGGCCCCAGCCATCCGCTTCCGCCGCAGCCACAATGCGCCCTTTCGCCTCCTCCGAGGGCAACCCCTCGTAGGGGCCGGAATGAATCAAGACACCAGATTCGGTCCAGGCGCCACCGGCATAGGCGCTGGGATCGGCGCCCTCGGGAACGATCACCTGGCAGACGGGAAGTTCATGCTGACGGGCGAAGAGAAAATCCCTCTGATCGTGGGCGGGCACCCCCATCACGGCCCCTGAGCCGTAATCCGCCAGCACGTAGTCGGCGATCCAGAGGGGGATGGTCTCCCCAGTCGCGGGGTGGCGCACAAAAGACCCGATGGGGACCCCTCGCTTGGGACGGGCGTCGTCGGTGCGCTCCTGCTCACTCTCGGCAGCCACCAGATCGCAGAAAGCCTCCACCGAAAGGCGGTGCTCCGGAGTCGTGAGGGAGGGCACGAACGGATGTTCCGGGGCCAACACCAGGTAGGTCACCCCGTAGAGCGTGTCGGGGCGGGTGGTGAAAACGGTGATTTTGGCGCCGGTGGGCGCCCCATCCGGGCCCACAACGGGAAAATCCAATTCGGCCCCGGTGGAGCGGCCAATCCAGTTGGCCTGCATGGTGCGGACCCGCTCCGGCCAGTGTTGGAGCTTCTGGAGGTCCTCCAGCAACGGGTCGGCGTAGGCGGTGATCTTGAGAAACCACTGCCGCAGCTTCCGTTTCTCCACCAGCGCCCCGGAACGCCAGGAGCGCCCCTCCCCATCCACCTGTTCGTTGGCCAGCACGGTCTGATCCAGGGGATCCCAGTTCACGGTGGCCTCCTTGCGGTAGGCCAATCCCGCCTCCCAGAACTGAAGAAACAACCACTGGGTCCAGCGGTAGTAATCCGGCTTGCAGGTGGTCACTTCCCGTGACCAGTCAATGGAGAGACCGAGGCGCTCCAGCTGGGCGCGCATCTGGGCAATGTTGCGCTCGGTCCATTCCGCCGGATCCACCCCCCGTTCGATCGCGGCGTTCTCGGCAGGTAAGCCAAACGCATCCCAGCCCATCGGGTGGAGAACCCTTCGCCCTCGCATGCGCTGCTGGCGAGCCACCACATCAGTGATCACGTAGTTGCGCACATGGCCCATGTGCAGCGTTCCCGAGGGGTAGGGGAACATGGACAGGGCGTAGAAGGGATCTCCGGACGCCGGCTGCTCATCCGTGCGATCGAGGTGCTCCTCCCTCCAGCGTTGTTGCCAGTGAGTTTCGATCTCCTGGGGCCTGTAGCGGGAGGGATCGGTCACGGCAAGGATCTGAAACGCTGGAAGGGCAGGGGACCAGACAAGGAGCCCGGCCCTCCCGATGGTGCCATACGCGCACCGACGCTCAGTGGCTAGCAGTTCAGAGGAGAGCGCGAAGGACCGTGATCGCTTCCCGATTCACCATCATTAGAGGTTGATTTGCATTCTGGCGAAGGGCCAGATAGTGGACGTCTTGCCACTTGATCACCCCTTCGACCTCCTGCCCTCCCACCAGGCTGAGGCTGACCACCGTGCGGGTGCGGATGAGCTCCTGGATATGGCGCACGCTGGGCAGGGAAGTATCCAGCCTGGTAGGGCGATTTTCAAAGAAGCTCTGCATAGGATCAAGAATGTGTGCTCTGGGCAGCAAGCGGGATGGAATTCAGCAAGTATCAAGGTCTGGGGAATGATTTTCTGCTCCTCGACCTGCGGGACGAGACCCTGGATGGAGAGGGCCTTCTGGCCAACCCAGCGCTGGTTCAACGGCTTTGCGATCGCCGTTTCGGCGTTGGGGCCGATGGGGTGATCCTGGCCCTTCCAGCCAGATCAGGAGCCGAACTCAGGATGCGGATTTTCAATGCCGATGGTTCGGAAGCCGAGATGTGCGGCAACGGCATCCGTTGCCTTGCCAGGTTCCTGGCCGATCGGGATGGGGATGGCTCTGGGCGGCGCTGGGAGGTGGAAACGGCAGCGGGGCCGATCCTGCCGGAACTGCAGGCGGATGGACAGGTGCGGGTGGACATGGGCCCCCCATTTCTTGAGCCGGACACCGTGCCCACCCATCTGCCCAAGGGGCCTGCGGGGCTGCCCCAAGGGCAACTCCGCGTGCTGGACACCTCTTGGACCGTGGCCGCAGCCGGCATGGGGAACCCCCATGTGGTGGTTCCCGTACCTGATGTGATGGCGATGGATCTGGAAGCGTTGGGAGCGGCACTGGAGGTGCACCCGGTCTTCCCAGCACGCACCAATGTGCACCTGGTGCAGGTGCTTAGCCCCCGCCACCTCCTCATGCGGGTGTGGGAGCGGGGCGCCGGCCCCACCCTGGCCTGTGGCACCGGGGCATGCGCCACCCTGGTGGCGTGCCATCTCCTTGGGCTAAGTGAGAGGGAGGCCAGGCTGGATCTCCCTGGCGGTCCGCTCGACATCGCCTGGGAGGGGGACAGCAACCATGTGTTCATGACAGGGCCAGCGGAACGGGTCTTTGACGGCCAGCTGGCTGAACCCTTGGCCCTGGAGTTGGCCACCGCGTTGGGCCTCAAGGGGTGGGAGAGCAGCACCACAATCGGGGCATCGCTCTCCTATTCCACGGATCCCCTCGAGGCCGTCCCCACTAGGGCGGAAGACCCGGACACCATCGATTGCGCCACGGCCTGCACCCAGGGCTGCCAGCGACCTCAAGCCTGTCCCAGTGCGGAAGCACGGGCGAAGGTGGCCGCCCTGCTGGAGGGGAGTTCGCTCGACGATCTGGTGAGACTGGCCAATGATTCCCTCGAAAGCCGGCTGCTGGGCCGCCGGGCTGAGGATGGATGGGGCAGTGGCTGATCCAGCTTCCTCGCCCAGTCTGTATCTGGATGCCTGCGCCACCACACCCTTATCTCCTGAAGCCCTTGGGGCTATGGAGGAGGTCTGGCGTAACGCCTGGGGCAACCCTTCCAGTCTTCACGCCTTCGGGCTGGCGGCGGCGGATCGGCTGGAGCACAGCCGCATGGATCTGGCCCTGGATCTCGGGGCCGACCCGGAGGAAGTGATGTGGTGCTCCGGGGGCAGTGAGGCCATCCAGACGGCCCTGTTGGGAAGCGCCGCCACCCTCGAACCGGGCCGTCTGCTGATCAGTGCCGTAGAACATCCGGCCACGGAAGCGGCTGCGGCCGTGCTCACCCGGCAAGGCTGGCAGGTGGAGCGCTTGCCTGTGGATCGGCGGGGTTTGCTGTGCCTGGAGCATCTGGAGCCCCTCTTGGAGCCGCCAACCCGGCTGGTGTCGCTCATCTGGGGCCAGAGTGAGGTTGGAAGCGTGCAACCGGTCACCACCGTGGGGCACCTGTGCCGGCAGCGTGGCATCCGCCTCCACGTGGACGCGGTGCAGGTCTTGGGCCATGCCCTCATCGATTGGGGGAGCCTGCCTGTGGATCTGCTCAGTGGAGCCGCCCACAAGCTCCAGGGTCCCCGGGGAATCGGAATGTTGCTCGTGCGCAAGGGTCTGGCGCTGGAGCCCCTGATCGGCGGTATTCAAGAGAGGGGGCGTCGTGGCGGCACCGAACCGGTGGCCCTGGCCGCTGGCTTTGCGGCTGCCCTGCGGGTCTGCCAGACACGGCTGCAGGCCCATGGCGGTGCCGACCCCCTGGCCTCTCTGCGCGATGGCCTCTGGCAGGCACTTCTCGCGCTCCCTGGCGTGGAGCTGCTCGGCCCGGAGCCGGCCGATGCCGGGCGCCGTCTACCTCACCATCTCAGTCTGCTCGTACGCACCGGTCAGGGGCGAACGATCCCCGGACGGGCCTTGGTGCGAGCCCTCGACAGGAAGGGCCTGGCCTGTAGCAGCGGCGCAGCCTGCAGTGCCCGACGCCCGTCTTCCCCGGGGCAGGACAGAAGCGCAGCCGGGGCCAGTCCGGTGTTGATGGCCATGGGCTACAGCCCTGAGGAGGCGGTGGCCGGTTTGCGCCTGAGCTTTGGTCCCTGGCTGAAGGCCGGAGACCTGGCCACGGTGCCAGAGACCATCGCCCAAGCCATCACTGAGGTACAGGGCTCCCTTGGACCATGACCTGGGAGAGGCCCATTAGGGTCTGGCCTTTCACCGATAGCGGCCATGCTTCCCCCCGATCTGCGCCAGGCCGAAGCCCAGCTCAGGGAGGCCCTGAACTCCGCCCTGAATAGCAACGGGAAGGGGCGTTGGACGATCGAGCTGCGGTTTGAAGGTCTCAGACTCCTTCCCCTGGGGTTGCGGCTGGCCGAAGCTTTGGACGGAGAAGGGATCCAGCTGCGCGTGTTGTGCCCGGACGCGGGAGCCACGGCCCTGGCTCGCCGGGATCACCCTGGGCTGGCGCCCCTGATTTCCAGCCTTGGCGACCACCTTCGCCTGCAGGCGCAAGAATCGTCAGAAGCCCCCGATAATGGCGGCCATCCTCTGTTGGTGGTGGTAGGGCCAGGCCCCTCGGACTACGAGTTGGTGGAAGGGGTCTGCACCGTCCACCCCGGACCCGTTGTGCTCCTTAACCCCACACTGGAAGACGGGGCCGTAGGCATCGGCAGTGTGGCCCGGGCTCGCCGTAAGGGTTTTCTGGCCCCGTGGCAGGCGGCCTATGCCCTTCAACCCTTCGCCAATGGGGCCCTTCGACGGGCCTATCCAGGGGA
>JBIIHR010000281.1:0-2923 GCA_044235655.1 Cyanobium sp.
GCAATGCTCACAACTTCCCCCTGGATCTGGCCTCTGCAGAAGCCACCCCTGTGGCTCTGGTGGCTCCTTCCATCGGCTGAAGTTAAGTTCCCCAGCTCAAGAGTTGGATTCATGTTGCCCCCACCAATCGGTGGGGGCTTTTTGTTGGGCGAAGGTGCCTATGTCTCAAGGCTTGCGCCAGATCACCGGCTTGCGGCGAGCAGGGAACAGCTCCCTGCAAAGGGTGCAAACGGTGCCATCACAGCCATGGGCCGTGCAGTGCTCGCGCCCGTAGAAAATGATTTGCAGGTGCAGCTTGTTCCACGATTCGCGGGGGAACAGACGCTTGAGATCGGTTTCCGTGCGCGCCACGCTGGCCCCACTGCTCAGACCCCAACGTTGGGCTAATCGATGAATATGCGTGTCCACGGGAAAAGAGGGAACGCCGAAGGCCTGGGCCATCACGACGCTGGCCGTCTTGTGGCCAACGCCAGGCAGAGCTTCGAGAGCGGAGAAGCTGCTGGGCACCTCTCCGCCATGGCGCACCAGAAGAAGCTCGGCAAGACGCTTCACGTGCCTTGCCTTGGTACGGGCCAGGCCAAGCTGGCGGATGTGTCCCAGGATCGTTGACTCTGGCAGGGCCGCCATGGCCGCCGGGTCGGGACCCGCAGCAAAGAGGGCTGGTGTCACCTCGTTGACCTTTTTATCGGTGCACTGGGCACTGAGCAGCACAGCCACCAGGAGCGTGAAGGGATCACGGTGGTCCAGGGGGATCGGCGTCTCGGGATAGAGCTCAGAGAGCCTGCGCAGGATCAGGGCCGCTCGCTCCGTCTTTCTCAAGGGCGAGGGGTCCAGGACGACCCGAGAAGGCTAAATCGCTCGCAGGCATCTTCATCAGCCGGTCTTCTCTAGGATTGCGATGAGCCCTTGGTGAAGCCATGGGCCCGCCCACTGGTCTTCCTCTTGTTTCCGCAGACTCCGACATCGCGGGAGGAGCGAGAAGGTCCATGGGAGCCCAATCTGAGAGGAATCAGAACGATGTGCTTCTCAGCGACGGCCAGCTTTCTGGCCAGCGGTGTGCTTCTTCCCTTAGGCGCAGCAACCCTGGCCATCGCCACAACCAAAGCAGATCGCCTGGCACTCCCCCTGGCGATGGTCCCCTTTTGGTTCAGCCTCCAGCAGGCCCTGGAAGGAATGGTCTGGCTAGGTCTGAACTCCCGACCCCTCGCCGAAGGGTCAGGCAGCGACGCCCTCACCGTGGGAGCCGTGGTGGCCTACCTGTTCTTTGCCTTCGCCTTCTGGCCAGTATGGATGCCTTGGGCCGCCTTGCGGCTCTGGGCCAGACCTGATCGGCGCTCAGGACTGTTGCCATGGATTCCGGCCCTCGGCCTGGTACCCGGCACGGTGTTGTGGCTCCCCTTACTGCTCCACCCCCAATCCGCCCTCCCCGAACAGATCGGGCACTCTCTGGTGTACCACCTGGCCCCTTGGAGCGCAGCCTTGCTGCCAGACGGTGTGGGTCACATCCTGTATGCGACGTGGATCGTTCTCCCCCTGTTGCTGGTCCCCTCGGTTCGGGTGCGCACCTTTGCCCTGTCCTTGCTCTTGGCCTTTGGCATCACGCAATGGGCCCGTAGCCAGGCCCTCACGTCAGTGTGGTGCTTTGCCTGCGCCTTGCTCTCGATGGAGATCCTCTGGATCCTTCTGGAGCCTCCCATCGAAGACCATCGCGCCTTGGTGGAACAGACCCACCCGTCGAGCTAAGAGGCTGGGGGCCCGCGCCAAGATAGAAGTGTTGCTGGAACGTTGTGCCCAATCCAAGCTCCTGCACTGCTGGGATCACCGCAGAGACCCTGGTAGCGCAGCTTCGCTTGGAACCCCATCCGGAGGGGGGCTGGTTTCGGGAGCTGCATCGCAGCGCCATCCCGGTGCAAAGGGGGGGCGATGGGGAACAGCGCTGCGGGCTCACGGTGATCTGGTTTTTGCTCACGGCGACGCAGATCAGCCGCTGGCATCGGGTGATGGGAGCCGATGAAACCTGGCATCATGCAGGCGGCGACCCCTTGGAACTCTGGATCCTTCCCCCTGATGGAGGAGTGGCCGAGCACAATCTCCTTGGCCCCCTTGGCGGGGGCGGCGGAAACGAAAAAGCTCTTCCGGTGCAGGTGGTGCCAGCAGGCTGGTGGCAGGCGGCCCGTTGCCTGGGGGATTGGAGTCTGGCCACCTGTTGCGTCGGCCCGGGTTTTTCCTTTCAGGATTTTGAGCTGCTCCATCCATGGCCCGCAGCCGACCATCCTCCAGGGGTCCTGGCGGAGTTGTTGTGACAACGTGGAAAGGGCTGGCAGGGCCCTTAGGTGGGCTCTGGCTCCTGGCCATCCTGGTGGCCTTGGCGGGCCTGGGCCACCTCCCTCTGCGCGACTGGGATGAAAGCCTTGTGGCCAGGGTGGCCCTGGAGGCCTCCGAGCAGCCCTGGCCCGATCTCCTGCTGCCGACCTACTGGGGCAAGCCCTATCTCAACAAACCACCGGGACTTCACCTCCTCATTGCGGGGGCAATCCAGCTCTGGCGCGCCAGCACGGGAAGTGCGCCAGGCTCCCTTCCCCCGGAATGGCTGCTGCGGCTGATACCCGCCCTGCTCTCCAGCACCGTGGTGCCCATGGTGGGGCTGGTGCAGGCCAGGCTGCGCCCTGGCCAACACGCCGTAGCGGTGGCCAGCTCGGCCATGGCCCTCACCCTGTTGCCCTTGGCCCGCCATGGACGCCTCGTCATGCTGGATGGCTGCCAGTTGGCGGCGATCCTGCTGATCTGGTGGGCCGTGCTCACGCCCGACCATCGGCGCCGATCGCTCTTGATTCATGGAGGGCTGATGGGCATGGGGGCTTCGGCACTGCTGCTCCTGAAAGCCCCCTTGGCCCTTCCGCTGCTGCTCGCCACCATGCTGCTG
>JBIIHR010000282.1:0-2901 GCA_044235655.1 Cyanobium sp.
AGCCATGACCGCCGCGGCCTCTGCCAAAGGGCTCGATTGGTCGCAGCTTCGCCCCAGCCTCAAGAAGCAGGAACGCTGGCACGTCGAAACCTATTGAGATCAGAGATCCCTCACACAACCTCGTCTGTGGGGGAGCTCTAACGGCGCCGATGCCCGGGCCTCGTTAAACCAGAGGAAACGGTCCCATCACCATGACTGCGATTTTGACCAACCCCCTGCGGGTGGGGCTTCGGCAGGAACGGGTGATTCCCCCTCAGTGCATCGTCATCTTTGGTGCCAGCGGTGACCTCACCCACCGCAAACTGGTGCCAGCCCTGTTTGAGCTTCATTGCCAGAGGCGGCTGCCCAGTGAATTCTCCGTGCTGGGATGCGCTCGCCGCCCCTGGAGCGACGAAGAGTTTCGCCAACGCATGGGCCAGGCTCTGGAGAAGGAGATCGCTGATCACCGTTCTGCCTGGGACCAATTCAGCCAGGGGTTGTTCTACGAACCGATCGACCTCCAACAGAGTGAGCATCTGGTGCGCCTTGCCGAACGGCTCGACTCCCTGGACCATCTGCGGGCCACCCGGGGCAACCGCACCTTTTATCTCTCGGTTTCCCCTGAGTTTTATGGCAGCGGTTGCCGGGCCCTAGCGGCCGCAGGGCTCCTGGCGGATGCGGAGCGGAGCAGGGTGGTCATTGAGAAGCCCTTCGGCAGGGATTACGGCAGCGCCCAGAACCTCAACAAGGTGGTTCAGGCCTGCGCCAAGGAAAGCCAGGTGTTTCGCATTGATCATTATCTCGGCAAAGAAACAGTTCAAAACATCTTGGTGTTGCGCTTCGCCAACACAATTTTTGAACCTATCTGGAATCGAAATTATATCTCCAACGTGCAGATCACGGCCGCAGAAACCGTGGGCGTGGAAGAGCGCGCGGGGTACTACGAAACCTCGGGTGCCTTGCGCGACATGGTGCAGAACCATCTGACCCAGATCCTTGCCCTCACCGCCATGGAACCCCCGGGGCGCTTCGATCCCGAGGCCATCCGCAACGAAAAAGCCAAGGTGCTCCAGGCTGCCCACCTCGCCCATGAAGATGAGGCTTGGAAATGCTGTGTGCGCGGCCAGTACAGCGCCGGAGGAACGGCCGCCAACCCCCTCCCCGGCTACCGCCAGGAGCCGGGGGTGAACCCCAACAGCACCACGGAAACCTACGTGGCGATGAAGCTCTTCATCAACAACTGGCGCTGGCAGGGGGTGCCCTTCTATCTGCGCACGGGCAAGCGCCTGCCCAAGCGGCTCAGCGAAGTGGTGCTCACCTTCAGGGAGGCCCCGGTGCATCTCTTCGATGCCGCCGGGGGCGCCCCCACCCCCAACCAACTGATCCTGCGGATCCAGCCCGATGAGGGGGCCGAAATCAAGTTTGAGGTGAAGGCCCCTGGCTCGGGCATGCGCAGCCGCCCGGTGGACATGGCCTTCAGCTACGACGAATCCTTCGGGGAACCCTCCGATGAAGGCTACGTGCGCCTCCTGGCAGACGCCATGTTGGGCGACCCCACCCTCTTCACCCGCAGTGATGAGGTGGAGGCCGCCTGGAGGCTCTACACCCCCCTGCTTGAGCTCATTGAAGACTCCCCATGGCAGCTCCCCGTGCACCCCTACGAAGCGCGCACCTGGGGTCCGGGCGCCTCTGACAACCTGCTGGCCGAGGACGGCCTGATCTGGCGCAGACCCTGACCTTCTGGGGAGATTTCTCCCCTCGCTTGCTTCGTCCCCCTCACTGCTCGTTGCCATGCCCGCCCAACTCACGCTCCAGGCCCCGCTTGAAATCCCTCCCGTGGAGGTGGTGCCCTACCTCCAGCAGCTCTGGCATGAAGGGCTGGAAGGGGCTTCTGGAGCCGCCACCTTCACCCTCCTGGTGTGGGAACCCTCCTGGCTTGAGCAACAGCTGGTGCGGATGGGCCGTGTGGATGGCCCGATCACGGGCCTGGATCGGGCCGATGTGCACACCTCAGCGCGGGATCTTGTGGGGACCCTGGGTCTACCGCCCAGCACCGCTCCCATGGATCCTGGCCTGGCCTGGGCCCTTGGGGAGCAACCGGGTCGGCACGAGGCCCAGGATCTGCGCGGGCAATTCGTGGACAGCGCCATCAGCACCCACATGCCCCGCAGGTTGATCACCCTGGCCCCCACCATTGATCCGGCCAAGCCGCTGGAAACCCTGGTGGCGGCCTATTGCCCCCTCCCGGAGGAAGGGGGCTCCGGCGCGGCCTGTGGAGATGTGGTGGTGTTGCGGGGAAGTTTGGGAGCCCTGCAACAGGCCATGGGGATGGTGCATCCCCTCGTGCGGGAAGACCTCCCCTGCTGGGTGTGGTGGAACAGCAGCCTGGATGAACCCTCCGAGCTGCTGGAGGCCCTCGCCCCGCCCCCCCGCCGGCTCGTGATCGACACCTCCCGGGGCCAACCTGCCCGTTGCCTGGAGGTGCTGGTGAATCGGATCCGATCGGGCCAAGCCGTGAACGATTTCAACTGGTTGCGTCTGCGGGCCTGGCGGGAATCCCTGGCGATGGTGTTTGATCCACCCTCCAGGCGGGATGCCCTCCAGAACGTGGTGCAGTTGGACATCGATGTGGAGGGCGATCACCCCGTCAAGGGCCTCTTGCTGGCGGCCTGGATGGCCGATCGTCTCGGCTGGCACCTGGAAAGTTCCTACTCCGTTGATGTGGATGGCTCCGCCACCGGTATCGCCGCTGAGTTTCAGCGCACGGATGGGGAACTGGTGCGTTTTCGCCTGATGCCCGTTCCCGTGGGGGTCCCCAAGGCCCATCCCGGGGCGATCGTGGGGCTGCGTCTGATCTGCCATCCGCAACAACGCCCCCCCCTGTGTGTGATTCTCTGTTCCGAGAGCGGCGGCTGCATGCGA
>JBIIHR010000284.1:0-2884 GCA_044235655.1 Cyanobium sp.
GAGCTCTGCGGCGTTGCCCAGGCCTCCATGCTCTTCACCGCCCGGCCTGCCCGGGGGCCCTGGCGGTTCAACACCCTGTTGGCCACCACCCACATCCCCCTGGCCAGGGTGCCCGCCGCCCTGAACCCCGATCTGGTGAGCCTGCAGCTGGATCGCCTGCTGGCGTTCTGCCAGCGGTTCCAGCCCGAGCCCAGGCTGGTGGTGGCAGGGCTGAACCCCCACGCGGGAGAAGCGGGGGCTCTGGGAGATGAGGAGCACACCTGGCTGGAGGCCTGCCTCAGGCGCTGGCAGGCGCGCCACCCGGAGGCACGGCTCGAGGGTCCACTACCTCCGGACACCTGCTGGTTGGAGGCGGGCATGGCCTGGCAGGAGCAGACCATGGGGCCCGACGGATTCCTGGCGCTCTATCACGACCAGGGGTTGATTCCCGTGAAGCTTCTGGCCTTTGACCGGGCGGTGAACACCACCCTGGGACTTCCTTTCCTGCGCACCTCACCAGACCACGGGACGGCCTTCCCGATCGCCGGAAGGGGCGTGGCCCGCAGCGCCAGCATGGTGGCTGCGCTGGAAACGGCCTGGGAGCTTGGTTAAGGGATCGGAGGCCCGGGGTCTCGAAGACGATCGTCAGGGGCGGATGCGCATCAGCACCTGTCCGAACTCGACAGGGGTTCCATTTTCCACAAGGATCTCGACCACCTCGCCGGCCACCTCACTTTCCAGATCATTCATCAGCTTCATGGCTTCCAGGATGCAGACGATCTGGCCAGCTTTGATCCGGCTGCCCACCTCCACGAAGGGTTCCTCGCCAGGAGCCGGTGAGCGGTAAAACGTGCCCACCATGATGGCGGTGATCGAATGGAGATCAGTGCGGCTGGCGGCAGCGGCCGGGGGCGGCGAGGGGGCGGGGGAGGCCAACTCCGGGAGGACTGCGGGAGCCGCGGGCAGGGCGGGTGCCGGCATGGCCACTACGCTGGCGGGCAGGTTGCGGCGGACCTCCAGCCGGAAGTCTTCTCCTTCCAGTCGAAATTCCTGGATGTCGCTCTTGCCCAGCTGCTCCAGCAGATCGCGCAGTTGACCGTGGTCGAATTGCATGGCCATCAGGACTCCCGGCCCAGATAGGAGTCTGAGCGAGTATCCACTTTAATTTTGTCCCCGATCGAGATGAAGAGGGGCACCATCACCTGAGCGCCTGTTTCCAGGATGGCTGGTTTGGTGCCACCGGTTGCCGTATCGCCTTTGACGCCAGGGTCAGTCTGGGTGATTTCCAGCACCACGGAATTGGGAAGCTCCACCTCCAGGGGCTTGTCGTTCCAGGAGACGACGCTGACCTCCATGCCCTCTTTGAGGTACTTGCGCTGGTCGCCGATCTGGGCAGCAGTGAGGCGGGTCTCCTCGTAGCTGCCCATATCCATGAAGACGTAGTCATCCCCCTCCATGTAGGTGTGCTGGAGGGTCGCCTTCTCCAGCAACGCCTGGGGGACCGTCTCGCCAGCCCGGAAGGTCTTCTCCACCACATTGCCGCTCTGCACGGCCTTCAGCTTGGTGCGCACGAAGGCCGAGCCCTTGCCGGGCTTGACATGCAGGAACTCGACGACGCGCCAGACCTGACCATCCAGCTCAATCGAAGTGCCCGTGCGGAAGTCGTTGCTGGAGATCATTCCGGCGGATCAGATCCGAGGAATTGTACGTCCGGCTACCAGGCCGGGCGTTTGTGCCAGAGTCCGCTGAGACATGTGCTTCACCATGGGCTGGAGATGGCTTGGAAGCGGCTCGTCGGCCGTTGGGCTGACCCTGCGGCTGCTGGGGGCCTGCCTGGTGACCCTTCTGCTGGTTCCGGGCGCCTGGGCTGCCCTGCCGCAGGGCAACGCGGTAAAGGATCCCGAGGCGATCCTGCGCAACGCCCTGCCCATTGATGCCCCGCAGCTGCAGGATCTGCAGCATCGGCTGGAAGCCACCAGCGACGACCTGCGGGCCAAGCGCTGGAAAGCTTTGGCCAGCGCGGTGACCCGCAGCCAGTCGCTGCTGACGAGCCAACGGGCCTCCATTCTGGAGCGCTTCACCCCAGAGGACCAGGCCACGGCGGCCGAACTGCTTGACCAGCTCGAAATCCAGCTGCGCGAGGTTGCCGTGGCTGCGGAAGCCCAGGATCGCGATACGTTCCTGACGAGCCGACGCGCTGCTCTGGCGACCATCGGCAGCGCCGAATCCCGCCTCGTGGGCGCCTTCCCATTCACGATCCCGGCTGAATTTGATGCCCTGCCGAGGCTGCTGGGGCGAGCCACAGTGAGCATCAGCACCAGCAAGGGCAACCTCATCGCCGTGATCGACGGCTACAACGCGCCGCTCACGGGAGGAGCCTTCGTGGACCTGGTGCAACGGAAGTTCTATGACGGGCTGCCCTTCACAAGGGCCGAGGATTTCTACGTGCTCCAAACCGGCGATCCGAAAGGCGACGCCATGGGCTACGTGGATGCGAAAACAGGCCAGGAGCGGCATGTGCCGCTGGAGATCCGCATCGCCGGCGATGCTGAGCCGATTTACAACGAAACCTTCGAAGACGTGGGCCGCTACAAAGCGGAACCGGTGCTGCCCTTCGCCACCTACGGCACCTTGGGCTGGGCCCACTCTGACGAACATCTCGACGACGGATCGTCGCAGTTCTTCTTCTTCCTGTATGAGCCGGAGCTCACCCCGGCCGGCCTCAACCTGGTGGATGGCCGCAACGCGGCCTTCGGCTACGTGGTGGAGGGGAAGGACGTGCTGGAGGAACTTGGCGTTGATGACAGGATCATCTCCGCCCGGGTGATCGAAGGGGCTGACAACCTCAGGCCCCACGCCTGATCAGAGCCATGGGGGAGACCCTGGCGGACCTGGGTGAGTGGGA
>JBIIHR010000283.1:0-2884 GCA_044235655.1 Cyanobium sp.
CCTGGGCTTCGGCGCCCTGAATGCCGCGGATGAGTTCTGGCTTCCGGCCGTGAGTCCCCTGCTTTCCAGCGTGGCCATGATCGGGGGGATCGGGTTGCTGTGGTGGCAGCTGGGCGAAACGATCACTTTGCCCTCCACGGCCGTACTAGGGGGAATCGTGCTGGCAGGCACCACGACCCTCGGGGCCGTGCTCCAGTGGTTGATCCAGTTGCCGGCACTGGCCCGGCAGGGCTTGCATTCCTTCAGGCTGGTTTGGGATTGGAAGCATCCCGGCGTGCGCGAGGTGCTGCAGGTGATGGGGCCCGCGACGCTCTCGTCAGGGATGCTCCAGATCAATGTGTTCGTGGATCTGTTCTTTGCCTCTGGCATTCTTGGGGCCGCGGCGGGTTTGGGCTACGCCAATCTGCTGGTGCAGACCCCTCTGGGGTTGCTCTCCAACGCCCTCTTGGTCCCGCTTCTGCCTGTCTACTCCAGGCTCACAGCTCCTGAGGATCGTCCCCAGCTCATCGCCCGCATCCGTCAGGGGCTCATGCTTTCCAACGCCAGCATGTTGCCCCTGGGAGCTCTGATGGTGGGTCTGGCGGCACCCATCGTGGCCCTGGTTTACGAGAGGGGGGCGTTCGATCAACGGGCCGCCACCCTGGTGACGTCGCTCCTGATGGCCTACGGGGTGGGCATGCCGGCCTATCTGGCAAGGGATGTGCTGGTTCGCGTCTTCTACGCCCTTGGCGATGCGAACACCCCCTTCCGCTGGTCTGTTGGGGGGATTGGCCTCAATGCCGTCTTCGACTGGTTTCTGGTGGGAGGGCCGACCCCTGGCCAGGGCCAGTTGTTCCCCCGTCTCTACTTCGGGGCCCCAGGCCTGGTGCTGGCCACGGTGCTCGTGAATGTCATCACCTGTCTGGGGCTGCTGCTTGTGCTGCATCGCCGGCTCGGGGGGCTCCCCCTGGGGACCTGGGGACGGGACACGGGGTTGCTGCTCCTGGCGGCCTTGCTGGGCGGGGGTGCGGCATGGGCGCTGTCCTCGCTTGTGCAGTGGCCAACGGGACTGATCGGCCTGCTTCTCCAGAACGGATTGAGTGCAGCCCTGGCGACAGGGATCTACGGAGTGCTGGGCTCCTGGTTTGGGGTCGCGGAGGTGAGGGAGATCCTCAGTGGCCTCCAGCGCCGCAGGGCCTAGGAGAGCTTCACATCCCGTTCTTCCCTCACCTGCAGAGGTATCTCCAGGCGCGAGCGACCAATCATCTCAGGGCCATCGATCGAGAGGATTCGTGCTTCGATCCCGAAGTCTTTGAAGGCCGACTCCAGCTCGTTGATCAGGGCCTTTTCCACTTGAGCCTCGGCATCCACCACCTTCCCGATCAGCCGGCTCCCGAGACGGCCAATACGCTTGCTCACCACATCACGGGCGTTAGTGACCTCGATGATCAGCACGACGGATCCCCGGATTCGCTTACCCTATTCGCCGATGGTTCCTCGCCTGTCCATGGGCTTGAGAAGGCCCAATTAGCCATACGGCTGAAGGATCTCTTCCAGGTCCCGTAGTTGGTTGGCGGGGATCAGTCGGGCCAAAGGCAAACGGGTTGCCCCCCCCCCGATCGGTACCTGCACAGCCTCCAAGGCCTGGCGGGCGCAGACGGCGGCCCCCTGGTCCAGGCGACCTGCACACTCTTGGGCCAGGGTGGCGGCCAGGCCCGCATCCCCGAGATAGAGGTGCCACTGCGCCACCTCCACATACAGCCGGTCTGCGATGGCCTGGGTGAGCTCATGGAGCTCTTGGGCGGAGAGGGTCATGGCGGAGGAGGAGGGGTGGCTTGAGGCCGCAGAAGCACCACCACGCTGCCATGGATCAATAAGAGGGCTGCCCAGCCCAGGGTGAGCCAACCCAGGTGGGCCCAGGGATGGCGAAGCCCTTGCACAAACCAGAGTCCACTGTTGATGGACGCGAAGAGGGCCGCATGCAGCGTCAGGTTCACCACCCGCTCGAAGTGGCGGTAGGTGGGATCGCTCGGGTCGGCGGGGCCGTACCAGCGAATGGGCATGGGGGAGAGGGAAATGGGACGGACGGTTGACGGATGGGCACCCCTTCTGATGAAAATGAAGGGGTCGGCGCTTGTAGCTCAGCGGATTAGAGCATCTGACTACGGATCAGAGGGTCGGGAGTTCGAATCTCTCCAGGCGCGTTTGAAGAGCCGCTCCCCGTGAGCGGCTTTTTTTTGGGCAAAGCCTCAGGATACGGGCGTCTGGTCGCTGGGTTCCCTACGATCGGGTCACGTGCAGCGCTGCCATGTCTTCCTCCATCGATGCGCCCCTGGCCACCGAGGATCCCGCGATTGCTGCCCTGATCGGCAGGGAGTTGAAGCGACAACAGACGCACCTGGAGCTGATCGCCAGTGAAAATTTCGCCTCCCGGGCCGTCATGGAAGCCCAGGGGTCCGTGCTGACGAACAAATACGCCGAGGGACTCCCCCACAAGCGCTACTACGGGGGCTGTGAGTTTGTCGACAGCATCGAGGAGCTGGCCATCGAGCGGGCCAAGCAGCTCTACAACGCCGCCTGGGCCAACGTGCAGCCCCACAGCGGCGCCCAGGCCAACTTCGCCGTGTTTCTGGCTCTCCTCCAGCCTGGCGACACGATCCTGGGGATGGATCTCTCCCATGGCGGCCACCTCACCCACGGCTCTCCTGTGAATGTGTCCGGGAAGTGGTTCAAGGCTGTCCACTACGGGGTGGATCCCATCAGCCAACGGCTGAATCTGGAAGAGGTGCGCCAGCTGGCCCTGCAGCATCGGCCGAAACTGATCATCTGTGGCTATTCCGCCTATCCCAGGCAGATCGACTTCGCTGGGTTTCGGGCCATCGCCGATGAAGTGGGTGCCTATCTC
>JBIIHR010000285.1:0-2882 GCA_044235655.1 Cyanobium sp.
CCTTCAGCCTGGAGGATCTCCATGCAACACCGCCCGCCAACGGGCGGCCCCTGCCCCGCTCCCAGGGGGAGGCCCTTGCCGCGCTGGGGGCGGATGGGGTGCTGCGGGAGGCGCTGGGCGAAGCGTTCTGCCAGGCCTACGAGAGGTTGCTGCCCCAACGCTCTGGCCCACACCCCCTTCGCCTGCACGGGGAAAGCACGGGAGGCCTCAACGCACGGCCGTAGCCAGAGCGGGACGACCCTCCACAGGCGCCTGCAGGGCCTGCTGCAGCGGAGCCCTGCCGTAATCGCGCTCCAGCAGCGCCATCACCTGGCGGCCGAAATCCTCAGGGGCCCGATCAAAGGCTTCCAGGCAGATCTGGCCGAACACCCGCCCCATGGGCTCCGGGTTCCAAAGGAGCTTGCGGGCCGTCCAGGGCATCATGCTCATCGGGTCGTAGCCCGGTTGCAGGCGGCCCGTATCAAAAGCGTGCTGCTCCAGATGGGTGTGGGGCTGGAGGCCGATGAAAAAGATGGCGGGCTCCACCTTGTCGGCCCCGAAGATGGCCTCTAGCTCACGGTGATAGGCCACGGTCTGGCGGATGGTTTCCGGGCGCTCGTCGATCACGTTGAAGGAGTAGTTCACCGAGATGTGCTCCTGGAAACCGGCACGGGCAAGCAGGCGGCAGTTGTCGAGCACGGTGCGCAGGTTGTAGCCCATACGCATCTTGCGCACGAGCTCCTGGGAGCCGGAGGTGATGCCGATCTCGAAGTAGCTCATGCCGGTGGCCACCATGAGCTCGGCGAGTTCCGCGTCCAGATTGTCGGCCCGGATGTAGGCCGCCCAGCGGATATCCGTCATGCCGGCGGCTTGGATCGCCCGCAAGAGCTCCTTCGCATCCTCGATGTAGCGGCGGGCGGGGATGAATTGGGCATCGGTGAACCAGAAGCCCCGCACGCCCCTGTCGTAGAGCTGGCGCATTTCCGCCACCACCTCTGCTGCGGGGTTCACCCGCACGGCTTTGCCCTCGATCACCGTGTAGACGCAATAACAACAGTTGTGAGGGCAACCCCGCTTGGTCTGAACCCCCACGTAGAAATCCCCCCCCTGCAGATACCACTCCATCTGGGGCCAGATGGCATCGATGTAGTCGTAATCGCAGGCGGTTTTCTCCAACGGCAAGGGCGGCTCATGGATCAGGCCCGGCCGCGGGGGCTCGCCCACCACGTAGCAGCGCTGGCGTTCCAGGGAGTCTCCTCGCACCATCGCCTCCAGGAGCAACTCGCCCTCCCCCACCGACACCACCGTGCCCCGCGGAAGCCAGCGCCCCAGCTGCTCGTAGAACACGCTCACGGCCCCGCCGCCCAGAACCGCTCGAGCCTGTGCGTGATAGCGCCTGGCCCAGCGGAGGCCCCGGCGGATCAGGCGCATGTTGCGGACCAACTCTCCGTAGTAGGCCGCCATCAGCTGGATCCCCCCAAGGGCACCCCTCAGGCGGCGCAAGGGATGGCTGGCATAAAACACCTCAAAGGAGTTCTGCAGGGGGTTACCGCCCCGGCCGTCCACGGGGGCATAGATCTGGATGTCGCGCCAGGAAAACACCAGCAGGGTGGGGCGAAAGGCCTCAATCGCCTCCCGCAGCACGACCTTCACATCCAGTACGGGCACGGCAGCCAGATCAATCAGCCGTTGCGGAAGCGTCGGAAACTGCTTGTGCAGATGGTCAGCCAGATAGATCGGCCCCACTGGAAAAATGGGGTTGCAGGGCAATCGCACGAACAACACCCGCTGCTCGCCGGCCGCCGGTTGGTCGTCACCGCTCGCTGCAGGGGAGAGGGGGTCGCGCAAGGGGGCAGGACGGTCTGGGGAGGGGACGCTAACAACACTCCAACTGCTGGCGCAGGGTTTCGGCATGACCCCGTAGGGACGGGGGAAGCCAGGCCAGCCATCCCTGGTGCACGCAGAGCCTGGGACGTAGCAGCCAACCTGCCCGCGCCAGGTGGTCGGCGAGCCGCGTGGGGAGGGGTTGGCCGTAGGCCGGATTGATCACATCCACCGCATCGATCCCCCCAAGATCGTCGATGCCCGCCTCCAAGGCTTCCACCAGTCGATCGAAGGGCCAGAGATTGGGCGGCAGCTGCAGGTGCACCTCCGGCGGAAGGATGGAGCGTGCCTCAGCAATCGTGTCCAGAAGCTCATCGCATTGCTGGGGGTCCAGAGAGCAGGCGGCCTCCCCAGTGGGGCGCCAGGGCTGGAGGATCACCTCTTGGAGATGGCCCCAGCGCCGCTGGATCGCGGCCAGCAGCTCCAGGGCAGCCCGACGATCCGACTGGCTCTCGCCCACCCCGAGCAACAGGCCCGTGGTGAAGGGGATCCCCAAGCATCCCGCCTGCTCCAATTGGGCCAAACGCACCGAGAGGAGCTTGCTGGGGGCTTGGCGGTGCAGGGCGTCGTAGGCCGGCCCCAGGCCCTCCAGCATCAGCCCCATGGAGGGATTGAGCCGCCCCAGGGCCGCCATTTCATGAACCGAGAGTGGGCCCGCATTGGTGTGGGGGAGCCGGCCATGGCGCAGGGCCAGCCGGCTGAGGGCCAACAGGCGGGCAAACCAGCGCCGGCGGTAGGGGGAGGAGGGTGCCATCTCCCCGCTGAGGAGCAACACCTCACTGGCGCAGGGAGAGGCCAGCAGCTGGCGCTCCGCCTGCTGTTCCGTGAGGGCATCAGCCAAGGGATCACCGACGGTGAGGGGAACCCGAAAGCCGCAATAGCCGCAGGCGTTGAAGCAGCCATGGGTGGGCACCAGGGTGACGCTGGGACTCCAGGTGACCACCCTTCGCCCCGCCCCCCTCCGGAAGCCTTTCAACTTGTCTTCACAAAGCTTCTTCACAATTGCCGCAACAGTCCGT
>JBIIHR010000287.1:0-2876 GCA_044235655.1 Cyanobium sp.
CATCGACGATGTGGTGCTCGTGGGAGGGGGTACCCGCATGCCGATGGTCCAGGACATGGTTCGGACCTTGATTCCCAGAGATCCCTGCCAATCGGTGAATCCCGATGAGGTGGTGGCCATTGGTGCCGCTGTGCAGGCCGGGATTCTTACGGGGGAACTGCGGGATCTGATGCTCAACGACGTCACCCCTCTCTCGTTGGGATTGGAAACCATCGGAGGATTGATGAAGGTGCTGATTCCGCGCAACACCCCGATCCCGGTTCGCAAAAGCGATGTCTTCAGCACCTCAGAACCCAACCAGAACTCCGTGGACATTCACGTGCTGCAGGGGGAACGACAGATGGCCGCCGATAACAAATCCCTCGGACGGTTCCGTCTTTCGGGTATTCCTCCAGCGCCCCGCGGTGTCCCCCAGGTGCAGGTGTCCTTCGATATCGACGCCAATGGTCTGTTGCAGGTCTCAGCAACCGACCGAACAACAGGCCGGCAACAGAGTGTTTCGATTCAGGGGGGCTCCAATCTCAGTGAGGAGGAAATCCAGGCCCTCCTGGAGGAGGCCGAGCGCAAAGCGGTGGAAGACCGACGCAAGCGTGCTGTGATTGATCGTCGCAACCGGGCCCTTACCCTCGTGTCCCAGGCTGAACGGCGCCTCCGAGATGCAGCCCTGGAGCTGGGCCCCTACGGAGCAGAACGCCAGCAGCGGAGCGTCGAGCTGGCCGTCAGGCAGGTTCAGGATCTTCTGGCGGATCAGACCACGGAAGACCCCGAGCTGGAACTGGCCGTCAGCCAATTGCAAGAGGCCCTTTTTGGCCTCAACCGCAGGTTACTGAGTGAACAACGCAATGAGGGGGGCCCCCTTCAGGGCCTCAAGAACACCCTTGGCTCCCTGAAGGACGAACTCTTTGCCGAGGATGACTGGGATGCCTGGGAACCTCCCTACAGGGCAGATCGGGCAGATCGGTGGGAGCGGTCCGATCCCTGGGACGACCGTTCCCTGCGAATGGATCGCTTTCGGGAGCCCTCCCCTTTTCGTGAGGACCCCCTTCCCCCTCGGCGTGAGGAGCGCGACCCATCCCTGAGGTCCTACGAGTCCAGCAGGGGCCGCCCCCCTCGCTGGGAGCGCGACGATGAGGATCCATGGGGTCCGCAGTGACGCCCTGCGCATGATTCCCCCTGGCACGACGGACTACTGGCAGGTGCTGGGGCTCGAACCTGGCGCCGACCCTGCACGGCTGAAACGGGCCTTCCGGGAGCAGGCCCGCCGCTGGCACCCGGATCTCAATGGCAACGACCCGGTGGCGGAAGAGCGCTTCAAACGGGTGAACGAAGCCTATGCGGTGCTTTCGGATCCAAGGCGCCGTCAGGCCTGGGAAGCCGGAGAAGAGAATGGAGGGGAGGGAGCGGGCCGCTCCAACGATCCCTTTGCCCAGGGGTTCCCCCGTTTTGAGACCTACCTCGACGCGTTGCTCGGGGCACCACAGGACGCCTCTGCAGACACCGTGGAACCCCCTGAAGACAGGGAGGAGGCCCGGGTGACCACCGCCCCACCCTCACCCCCACCTGTGCGTGCGACCACAGCGGAAGAGACCCTGGTGGAGCTTCTGCCCGAACAGGCCCTGTCCGGTGATCGGGTGGAGCTGGAACTCAGTGATGGAACGGTGGTGGAAGTGTGGACACCTCCGTTGGCTGGAGATGGCTGGCGCCTGAGACTGCAAGGAGTCGCTCCTGGAGGGGCGGACCACTTCCTCCACCTTCGGGTCCGCACCCCGGAAGGCCTGCGGATTGACGGTCTGCGGGTGCTCTACACCGTGGATCTCACGCCGGCGCAGGCGGTGCTGGGCTGCCACCAGCTCGTACCGACCCTGACGGGTCCGGTCCGACTTCGCATCCCCGCAGGTTCATCCAGCGGCAGGCTCCTGCGGCTCCGCGGCCGGGGCCTTCGCCTGGACGAGAAGGTGGGAGACCAGATTGTGGAGTTGCGCATCGTGGTGCCTCCAGAGCTGGGTGAAGCAGAGGAAGCCCTCTACCGACGCCTACAGGAACTGGCCGAGGCCAACCCTGGGTGAGACACTGACGTGCAAGTCGACCATCGGCCCTTGGCCCTCAGTGATGCCACGGCCCTGCCCGTGTACGTACTCCTCTTCGATGCCGGCAGTGACGAAGAGGGCATCCACTCCATCGAGCTGGGGGGGCGCACGGTCGTGCTGCTCTTTGAGGATGCGGAGGATGCGGAGCGCTACGCGGGGTTGCTGGAAGCACAGGATTTCCCCTTGCCCAGCGTGGAACGCATCCTTCGGGAGGATGTGGAGCTCTTCTGTGCCCAGGCCGGCTATGAAGCCCGATTTGTACCGGCTGGTTTTCTTCCCAACAGCGAGGAAGATCGCCTGCTGATCGCCCCTCCTCCGCAGAACCTTGATGTGAATCACTGGAAAGACGGGGAGACCTCCCCGGCCAGAGAGGAGGTCGAAGGTGAGGATCCGGAACTCGAAGCCTTCCGCCGCCGTCTGGAGGGTTTGCTGTGAGCGATCAGGTGGAACGCCCCATCACGGTCCAGATGCTCGGCTACGACCTGAATCGTGGCCATCTGCTCACGGAGTTGCCCAATCCCCTGAGCCAGAACCTGGATCAACTCTCCACCAATGACCTGGTGGAGCTCTTCTGCCAAAACGATCTGGAGCCCCAGAGGGCCGTGCACCAAGCGGCGCCCCAGTTGGCCGAAGCCATTGAAGGCATTGCCAGTCGCCTTCGCCGGGGGGGGCGCCTCTTTTATCTGGGTGCTGGCACCTCTGGCCGGCTCGGTGTGTTGGATGCGGCTGAATGTCCACCAACCTTCTGCTCAGCCCCTGAATTGGTGCAGGGGATCCTGGCGGGTGGTG
>JBIIHR010000286.1:0-2876 GCA_044235655.1 Cyanobium sp.
GCAAGGAATCCTGGCCTATTACGGAGACGGCACCAACCAGAACACCGCCAGCATTTCCGGTGGACCGACGCTCACCCTGGGCCACTTTGTGAAACCCTTCCTCGACTACACCCAGCTCACCATCACAGGAGGCGGCACGCTTCGTCAGGGCCAGAGCCCATTCAGCTTCGACCGGGCCGTGGACCTGGGCACCCTGGGCATTGGTCTCACCCAGCAGCTCGTCGGTCCCCTGGTGTTCAGTGGCGGGGTCGGGCTGAACGTCGATCCCAACTCGACGAATTTTGGAGAGGTCCTCCAGTCCTATCTGGAATTGCGCTGGCAGCGCCGGTCCTTCGACGTTGGCGTGTTCTTCAGCCCCTACGACGGCCTGGGAGGCGTGCGGGTGAGGCTCCATGACTTCAACTTCAACGGGCCAGGCGTTCCTTTCGTCCCTTACACCCCGGCACAGCAGACCCTGATGCGCCCCTTCTGATCGGCTTTCTCACGGCGCTAAGCGCCAAATCGAGTCAAGTAAGGGAGCCGCTGGGCGGTGGTGGTCAATGCTTCCTCATGGGCCAGCAACTGGCCGGTGGCGTCCCATTGGCCGCTGAGCAACATGTGATGGGGGCCAGGGTCGAGAAAGACGGGCCATCGATTCTCACCGGCCGCCTCACTCTCCAGAACGACTTCCAGCGCCTCCAGATCCAGCTCCACCATGGCACCGGGGTCGGCGGCCACGGCCTGCTGGATGGCCTGGACCGCATCGGCCCCAGCCGAGAGGCAGGGGATACCCAGGGCCAGACAGTTGCCGAAAAAGATCTCGGCGAAACTTTCGCCAATTAACGCCCGGATGCCCCAACGGAGGAGGGCCTGGGGAGCATGTTCCCGACTGGAACCGCAGCCAAAATTCCTGTTCACCACCAGCACCGATGCGCCCTGATGCTCGGGTCGATCAAACGGGTGGGGCCCATCGGGATGGCCTGCTCGTTCGGCACGGTCGTCGGCGAAGGCCCCTGCAGCCAACCCTTCGAAGGTGATGCATTTAAGAAAGCGGGCCGGGATGATCCTGTCGGTGTCAATATCAGAGCCCACCACGGCCACCGCCCCTCCCCGATGCCGGAGCAGGGGGCCAGAAGGGAAGGGCCGGGGTTCGGAAGGGGAGGCGGCCATCACGGGCAGGGAGTGGTGCAAGAAGAGAAAAGGACCGCCGTCAGTGGGCGGCAGCGGCAGGCTCGGCGAGGAGCTGGCGCACGTCGGCCACATGGCCTCGGACCGCCGCCGCCGCCACCATCGCCGGGCTCATGAGCAAGGTGCGACCCGTGGGGGAACCCTGCCGGCCCTTGAAGTTGCGATTGGAGGAACTGGCGCTGATCTGCCGACCCTCCAGGCGATCGGGGTTCATGGCCAGGCACATCGAACAGCCGGGCTCGCGCCATTCAAAGCCGGCCGCGCGGAACACCGCATCGAGTCCCTCGGCCTCTGCTGCCGCCGCCACCTGCTCCGATCCGGGAACCACAAAGGCCTTGAGGCCTGGGGCCACCCGGCGACCACGGGCCACCTCCGCTGCAGCCCGCAGATCGCTGAGGCGGCCATTGGTGCAACTACCAATGAAACACACATCCACGGGCAAGCCAGCGATGGGCTGGCCAGGGCTGAGATCCATATAGCGGTAGGCCTCCTCCGCCAAGGGCCGCTCCTCCGGCGGGAGCTGCTCGGGGGTGGGAACGGACTCGTCGACCCCAATGCCCTGTCCAGGCGTGATCCCCCAGGTGACGGTGGGAGCAATGGTGGCCGCATCCAGGCGCACTTCATCGTCGAATTCGGCCTCGGGTCCACTGGCCAGCGAGCTCCACCAGGCCAGGGCCCGCTCCCAGGCCTCGCCAGAGGGGGCATGGGGACGACCGTGCAGGTAGGCGAAGGTGACCTCGTCCGGGTTGCAGTAGCCCACCCGGGCTCCCCCCTCGATGGCCATGTTGCAGAGCGTCATGCGCTCTTCCATGGAGAGGGCCGCGATCGCCGGGCCGGCGAACTCATAGGCATGGCCCACGCCACTCTTCACCCCCAGGAGACGAATCACATGAAGGATCAGATCCTTCGCGTAGACACCGCTCTGGAGCGACCTTTCGACCCAGATCCGACGCACCTTGAGCTTTGCCATCGCCAGGCTTTGGCTGGCGAGCACATCCCGCACCTGGCTGGTGCCGATCCCAAACGCAATGGCGCCGAAGGCCCCGTGGGTGGAGGTATGGGAATCGCCACAGGCCACGGTCATGCCGGGCTGGGTGAGCCCCAGCTCCGGGGCGATCACATGCACGATCCCCTGTCGTCCGCTGCCGATGCCATGGAGCGCAATGCCGTGAGCCGCGCAATTGGCCTCCAAGGTGCCCAGCATCTCCTCGGCGAGGGGATCAGCGAAAGGGCGAGCCTGGCTGGTGGTGGGAACGATGTGATCCACCGTGGCCACGGTGCGCTCGGGGTGGCGCACCGGCAGTCCGAGGTCCTTCAGTGCAGCGAAAGCCTGGGGGCTGGTGACCTCATGAATGAGATGGAGGCCGATGAAGAGCTGGGTGGTGCCGGAAGGTAGATCGGCGACGCGGTGCAGATCCCAAACCTTGTCGTACAGGGTGCGGGCGCTCACGGAAAACCCACTGGATCGGGTCCACACCCTAACGGGGGAAGGGAGCCCCAGGGATGGCCTGGCCGTCCGTGGCCCCATGCTGAAAGAGAAACCCGGCCAGAGCAGCTTGCATCAACCGGTATTGATCCCATTGGGGGTGGAGACGGATGAACTCGCGCATGGCATCAAACAGGTCCTCGGGCATCTGGTTTTCGATGCTCACACTGCGAGGGGGATGGCTGGCTACAGGACGGGGACTCTCGGGCATGCAAAGCAATCA